>NZ_JMQR01000033.1:0-29650 GCF_000698025.1 Brevundimonas sp. EAKA
CCCCTCCCCCGAGGGGGAGGGAGAGTTCTGAATTCGAAAGGGGAGATCTGCATGGCGCAGCCGGTAACGGTGGCGGAGGCGAAGCTGTTTTTGCGGGTCGAGCACGAGGCGGAGGATGGTCTGATCCAGACCCTGATCGCGGCGGCCCAGGCGCGGGTGGAGGGGGATGTGGGGCTGAGCCTGACGTCCACCTCGCCGGCGGGGTTGCGGCTGGCGATCCTGATGCTGGTGCTGCGGGCCTATGAGCGGGGGGACGCCGAGATTCAGGTGGAGCCGGTCGAGGCCTGGGTCGCGCCGTATCGCGCGGTGCGGCTGTGAGCGCCGGCATGAGGGTGTTGGCGGGGCTGTTCCAGCCCGTCGAGGCGGGGACGCCTTACGGCGGGGGGGGGGGGGGGGGGTGGGGGGGGGGGGGGGGGGGGGGGGGGAAGGGGGGGGGGGGGGGGGGGGGGGGGGACCGGGGGACGGCCCCCGCCGCTCCAGGCGACGGAGCCCTTCCCATGACCGCCGCGCAGACACCGCCTCAGACCGCCAGCCTCTCGCTCTTCAGCGCACCACGCCCGTGCGACCGCGCCGCCAACCTCATGGCCGCAGCCCGGGTGCTCGCCACCCACCTGGCCCGGTCCCGCCCGCTGCACCGCAAACTGGTCTCCAGCGTCATGACCACCGGCTTCGGCGGGTCGGACGCCGAGGGCTTGTGGAACTGGCGGGACGCCTATGAGGCCATCGAGGCGGCGACCGTTTTGCAGATCCGCCGGCTGGCGCCCCAGGTGTCGCGGCTCGAGGACGCGCCGGCCGCCATCGCCGTCCTTCTGGCGACGGTCGGCGCCCTGGGTCTGACCCACAGCCGACGCAGCGAAGATCAGATCGCGCTGGACCAGTTCTCCACGCCGCCGGAACTGGCGGCGCTCGTGGTGCTGGCCGGTCAGGTTCGCCCGGGTGACCAAGTGCTGGAGCCTTCGGCGGGCACCGGGCTGATCGCTATCGTGGCCGAGGCCTGCGGCGGAGTTCTGACGCTGAACGAACTGGCCGAGGGTCGCGCCGTCCTGCTCGACGGCCTCTTCGTTTCGGCGACGCGGTCACGTCTTGATGGACGACGCGTCCAGAACCTGTTGCCGGGCGCGGGCGGGTTCGACGTCGCGGTCTGCAATCCGCCCTTCACCGATCTGGAGGCGCATCTGACCGGGGCCTTCTCGGCCCTGGCCGATGGCGGGCGCCTGGCCGCCGTCGTGCCGATCACCGCCCTCATCGACGAGGGTCTGATGCGTCGGTTGAGCGCCAGGGGGCGTGTCGTCGCCCGGATCGGCTTTCCGCCACGCGCCTTCTCCAGGCACGGCACCAGCGTGGAGACCGGGTTGCTGGTTCTGGACCGGCTCGAGGGCGGCGCCGCGGTCGCTGCGCTCGCGAACGGTGAAGATCTCGCCGCCTGTGCCGCCCTGGCCTCGGCTGTGCCCGAGCGCGTCAAGGCGAGGCCGAGGGTTCGCCTCGAACTCGGGGCGCAGACCTTGCTGGCGCCCCGGGACCGGTCACTCGCCCTGCCGTCCGGGCGTCTCGGCTTCCTCGCGGGAGCGTCCCCCATCACCTATCAGACCCTCGCCTGGACGGGCGAGGGCCGCGATGTCGGCCTCTACCAGGCGCACCGGCTGGCGCGGATCGCCCTGACGGCGCAGACGCCCCACCCGTCAGCCCTGGTCGAGTCCGGTCCGATGGCCTCGGTCGCCCCGCCCGCCCCGTCATACCGGCCGGTCCTTCCGGCGGCGGTGCGTCTCGACGGCCGGATCTCCGACGCCCAGCTGGAGACGGTCATCTACGCCGGCGAGGCTCACGCCGGCATGCTGCCCGCCTGGTGGACGCCGGGAGAGTCGGCTCGTCAGCTCAGGTTGTCGCGGGAGGAGGATGAGGGTTCCGTCCAGCTCCGGCGCGGCTTCTTCCTTGGCGACGGCACCGGCTGCGGCAAGGGCCGGGAGATCGCCGCCGTCATCGCCGACAACATGGCCCAGGGGCGGACCAAGGCCCTGTGGTTGTCGAAGAACGACTCCCTGCTGGACGACGCCCGGCGCGATTGGGCCGCCATCGGCGGCGGGGCCCACGACATCGTGCCGCTCAACAGCTGGAAGTTGGGAGATGGCGTGCGGCTGGATCGCGGGATTGTCTTCACCACCTACGCCACCCTGCGTCAGCCTGCGCGCGGCCAGAAGATGTCGCGGCTCGACCAGATCGTCGCCTGGCTGGGCGAGGATTTCGACGGGGTCATCGCCTTCGACGAGGCCCACGCCATGGCCAACGCCGCGGGGGGCGGCAAGGGGGCGCGGGGAACGAAGAAGGCCTCCCTGCAGGGGATGGCCGGCCTGGCGCTTCAGAACCGGCTGCCGAACGCCCGGGTGCTCTATGTCTCGGCGACCGGCGCCACCACCGCGGAGAATCTGGCTTACGCGGCCCGTCTGGGTCTTTGGGGCGGGCCGGAGGCGCCCTTCGTCACCCGCGACGACTTCCTCGACGCCATGGACAAGGGCGGGGTCGCCGCCATGGAGCTCGTCGCGCGCGAGCTCAAGGCGCTCGGCCTCTATGTGGCGCGGTCGTTGTCGTTCGAGGGCGTCGAGTACGAGCCGCTCTTCCACGCCCTGACCGAGGACGACATCAGCATCTGGGACGCCTGGGCCGACGCCTTCCAGCTGATCCACGCCAATCTGGGCGAGGCGCTGAAAGCGACCGGCTTCAATGATGAGGAAGGCAAGGCCAAGAGCGGCCTGGCCGCCTCAGCCGTCCATTCCGCGTTTGAAGGCGCCAAGCTGCGCTTCTTCGGCCACCTCCTCGCGGGATTGAAGGCGCCGACGCTTGCGGCGTCGATCCGGGCGGACCTGACCGAAGGGCGTTCCGCCGTGATCCAGATCGTTTCGACGAACGAGGCGGTGATGGAGCGAAGACTGGCGTCCATCCCGCCGGAGGAATGGAACAACCTCTCCATTGACCTGACGCCGCGCGAATATGTCCTCGACTATCTGCGCGAGGCTTTCCCGGTGAATCTCATGGAGGCGATCGAGGGTGACGACGGCTCGGTGACGCTGGTCCCGGTCATGGTCGACGGCCGGCCCGCCGTGAGCCAGGAGGCGTTGCGCCGGCGCGAAGACCTGATCGAGAAGATGGCGCTCCTGCCCGCCGTGCCCGGCGTTCTGGACGCCCTTCTGGACACCTTCGGAACAGAGGCGGTCGCAGAGATCACGGGACGGTCGCGTCGCGTCGTCGCGCGCGACGGACGCCGGCTCGTCGAGCGCCGCGGCGCCTCGGCCGCGCGGTCGGAGACCGACGCCTTCATGTCCGGCCGCAAGCGTATCCTGGTCTTCTCGGACGCAGGCGGCACAGGACGCAGCTACCACTCCGACCTCTCGGCGCCGAACCAGCAGCGCCGCTCGCACTACCTGGTCGAACCGGGCTGGCGGGCGGATGCCGCCATCCAGGGTCTGGGGCGCAGTCATCGCACCCATCAGGCCTGTCCGCCGCTGTTCCGCCCGGTCACCACCGACATCCACGGCGAGAAGCGGTTCACCTCGACCATCGCTCGACGGCTGGATTCGCTGGGAGCCCTGACGCGCGGCGAACGCCGAACGGCCGGGGCCGGTCTGTTCCGGGCCGAGGACAATCTGGAAAGCCCGTGGGCGCGACGCGCCTTGCTCGTCTTCTATGGCGCGCTCGGCTTTGGCGAGCTGTCGTCCATGACGCTGGAGGACTTCGAGACCAGGACCGGCCTGAAGCTGCGCGACGCCGACGGGGGGCTCAAGCTCTCCGACGACCTGCCGCCGATCCACACCTTCCTGAACCGGCTGCTGGCGTTGCGCATCGCCGACCAGAACGCCCTGTTCGCCGACTTCGACGGCATCCTTTCAGGCATTCTCGAAAGGGCCGCCGCCTCGGCCGACCTGGACCGCGGGCTGGAGGACATCGAGGCTGAGGAGTTGGCCGTGGTGGAGGAGGAGACCATCCGGACCGACGTCTCGACCGGGGCGGAAACCGCACTCGTCACCTTCGAACTCAAGGTGCGGCGTGAACTCGTCAGCTCGGACGCGGCGTTGGCAGGCGCTGAAGGCTCGGCCTTCCGCCTGGTCGTCAACGACCGTTCCGGCCGCGCCGCCCTGGCCGAGTTCGGGTTGACCACCACGACCGATGACGACCGGCTTGTTCCGGCGGTGCGCCTCTTGCGGCCTGACCAGCATCAGGTCACGCCGGAGAAGACGTTCGAGGAGTCGGCCTGGGCCCAGACCGATGAGGCGGCGTGGCGGGCGGTCTGGGACGCCGAAGTCGCCGCGACCGATCCGTGGCGGACGCGCCGCCTGACCCTGGCGACCGGCCTTCTGTTGCCAATCTGGGGAAGGCTGCCGTCCAAGGGCTGTTCGGTTCGCCGCGTACGCGCGCCGGACGGTCGGCGTTGGCTGGGCCGCGTGCTGGACGAGGTTCAGGCCGCCAGCCTGAAGACGGCGCTGGGCCTGACCGAGGTCGGCGACGCCTGGGCCGATGGCGGGCGCACCGCTGCGGCCGTACTCGACCGCAATGTCCAGCTCGCCCTTTCGGGCGGCCTGTGGCTCAAGCGATCGCGGGTCATGGACCGCTGGCGGCTGGAAGTGGTCGGGGGCCGCACCGACCGTGACGCCCTGGTCTCGCTCGGCTGCTTCGTCGAGATCATCGCCTATGCCCCACGGGTCTTCGTTCCGGTGGACCGGCCCGATGTCGTGGAGGGGGTGCTGCGCCGCCATCCGGTCCAGTCGATCCTGGAGGGTGCCGCAGCCTAGCGAAACAGCGACTTACGCTTGCCGGCTCACTGCGGGTCGCCGGGCGCGATACCGACAAGTCCGGCGACTGGAATCAACAGCGGCAGCGCGCCGACGATTACCAAATGGGAAGAGCGACACCGTCCCGCGAAACCCAGACCGGCTGCGGCCTGGCGGTCTGCGCTGCAGTCTCAAGGCCGTGCCGCTTCGGCCACTCCGGGGTGATCGTGATGACGCGGACCGAACTGCAACTGATCTCGCGTCAGAACAAGAAGGCCGAACCCCAAGAGACATACAGTCGCCATGGCGGCGGTCATGACCCGTCCAGCCTGCCCCTTCCGCCCGAGACGATAGGTCATGATCGCCAGGAGCGACATGAGAACGCCGAAGGACACGAACACCGGGATGCGGTAGGTCGCCGCCAGCGGTACGGCGAGACAGACGACGATCGCGCCGGCGACGAGGCTCGCGCCAATCGCGATCAGTGTGTCCTGCACCGGCCGGAACGGCTCTGGCCTCCCGTATAGCTTGGACCGGCCGCGCCCCTTGTAGCGCCCTGGACGCCATCGAGGAGCCTTGCTCCGGATCGGGGATCGCTTGCCCCCCATGGCTTCAGCCCTGCGCGTCCGCCGGGCGAGCCGCGCGGTTGGCCAGCCACACCCGCATACGGACAATTTCAGCTTCCTGAGTCCGAATGATCTCCTCCGCGAGGCCCTTGACCTCGGGATCCGAACCTTGGTCGAGCGCAATCCTTGCCATGGCGACCGCCCCCTCGTGGTGGGCGATCATCCCGCGCATGAAGTCGACATCGGCGTCGCCGCTGTAGTCGATGTTCATAGCGGCGTGCATCCGCTCGTTCGCCTCCTTGTAGGAACGGGTGGCGGGATTATCCGAGGCGGCATCGCCGTGCCCGGCATGCTGGTCGATCGGGCGTGCATCGACTGCCGTCGGCTCCGGCGCCGGGCGACCCTGCCGCGAGAGCATCCCGAAGCCGAAGACCGAGATCAGGAGAAAGGCGGCGATGACGCCAACCCAGCCGAGACGTTTCATTGGACTATCCTTTGCTTTCCTGAAGGCGGGTCATTCGACGCCGCGCGGACCGCGCCACGCCAGAAGGCGAAGCGCGTTGAAGACGACCAGCAGGGTGGAACCCTCGTGGAGGGCGACGGCAGGGCCGATGCCGAGACCGAGGATCGTCGCCGGGACGAGGAACGCCACGACCCCGAGGCTGACGAACAGGTTCTGGCGGATGATGCGGCGGGTTTGACGGCTGAGACCCACGGTGAAGGGCAACTTCGACAAATCATCCGCCATCAAGGCTACGTCGGCGGTCTCCAGGGCGACGTCCGATCCCGCCGCACCCATGGCGACGCCGACCGTCGCGGTGGCCATCGCCGGAGCATCGTTGACGCCATCGCCGACCATGGCGACCTTGGTCTCCGCCCGGAGTTTCTTGATGGCGTCGACCTTGTCCTCCGGCATCAGGTCGCCCCACGCCTCGGTCAGCCCGACCTGACCGGCCACCGCCTGGGCCGCCTTCTGGTGGTCGCCCGAGATCATGATCATGCGGCGAATGCCGAGCGCGCGGAGCGCGGTAAGGGTCTCGCGCGCCTTGGCCCGAGGCGTGTCGAGAAGGCCGATGACCCCGAGATCCTTTGTCCCGCGGCGAACCACCATGAGCGTCCGTCCCTGGTTTCGAAGGCCCGCGACGGCGATCTCGGTGTCCGGTGCGAGCGGAGCGATGGCGTCCGAACCGAACATCTCCGGTTTGCCGATCCAAACATCCTGGTCGTCCAGGCGTGCCGTGACGCCCTTGCCAGTCAGGCTACGCAAATCCGTTGCGGTTCGAACGGGGGCGGCGACCAACCGCTGGCTTCCGTCGCGGACGATCGCTTCCGCCAAGGGGTGATCGCTGAGCCGTTCGACCGCGACAGCAATCTCCAGGAGCTCGCTCTCTGTCGTCTGGCCGAACGGAACGACATCGGTGATCCGCGGCCGCCCCTCGGTCAGCGTCCCGGTCTTGTCAAACGCGATGGCGTCGAGCGCTCCCAGGTTTTCGAGCGGCGCGCCACCCTTGACGAGAACCCCGGCGCGGGCCGCCCGGGCGACCCCGGACAACACCGCGCTCGGCGTGGCGATCGCGAGAGCGCACGGACTGGCGGCCACCAGCACGGCCATCGCCCGATAGAAGCTGTCGCGGAACGGCTCGTCGACGACAACCCATGCAAACAGGAGGACGAAGGCCAGACCGAGCACGAGGGGCACGAAGACGCGCTCGAAGCGATCGGTGAAGCGCTGGGTCGGCGACTTTTGGGTCTCGGCCTCACTCACCATCCGGACGACCTTGGCCAAGGTGGTGTCGTTGGATCGACGCGTCGTTTCGATCTCGATGGCGCCGCCGCCGTTAATGGTGCCGGCGAAGACCACCGACGCCGCCGAGACATTCGCCGGCTTGGCGCGGGCCTCCTCGGGGTTCAGGACAGGCTGCTTGTCCACCGGAATGCTCTCCCCTGTCACGGGAGCCTGGTTCACGCTGGATGTTCCCTTCACGACGAAGCCGTCGGCCGGGAGACGCTCGTTCGGCCGGACGACGACGAGGTCGCCGACTTCCAGCTCTTCGACCGGAAGTTCGACGACGGCCTCTCCTCGCCGCACATGAGCGGTGCGCGGGGCCAAGGCGGCCAGAGCCTCGATCGCCTTCTTGGCGCGACCCATCGCGAAGTGTTCGAGGGCGTGCCCGAGGCTGAACAGGAACAGTAGCAGCGCCCCTTCCGCCCAGGCTCCGAGCGCCGCGGCGCCGGCTGCGGCCACCAGCATCAGGGTGTCGATCTCGAAACGCTTGCGCCGCAGATTCCCGACAGCCTCGCCGACCGTGAACCAGCCGCCCAAGGCATAGGCGATCAGGAAAAGGCCGAAGGGCAGCCATCCCGGCACGCCCGGAATGAATTTCTCGATCAGCCAACCAATCGTGAGCGCGACACCGCTGCCGACCGCGAAAATGAGCTCCGTGTTGGGTCCGAGGAAGCCGCCATGACCATGGTCGTGCCCGTCGCCTTCGGAATGTCCGTGGTCATGGCCATCGCCATCGAAGTGGCCATGGCCGTGACCGTCATCGGGCGTATGACTGGCCTCGTCATCGGATGGCGCAGTCGGCTGCGCATCAGGGCGCTTTGCAGTGGCTGAAGCAGCGTCCTCCGTCGCTCCGACCAGTGCGAGGCCGTGGCTCGCAAGGCGATCGACAAGCGTCTCACGGTTCGTGATCTGCCGGTCGAACTCCAGGCGCAGAGCGCCAGCCGGATCCAGCACCGCCTCGATCACGCCGGCTTCTTCGCCGAGCGCGGCCGCGAGCGTGCGGGCGTGCCGGGCGTGGCGGACACCCTCCACTCGCCCGACGAGATGCCCGAAACGCTCACTGACCTCGGCTCCGGCCTGACGCGCACGGCGACGGACCTGAGCCAGCGACAGCTGGTCGGGGTCGTAATGGATGCAAAGCTCTGGGCCTCCCTCGCCTTCGGCGACATGCGCCTCAGAGACGCCGGGTTCGGCCCGCAACAGCGCGATCAGCCGTCCAACGCAGCCGTCCTGCACATCGGGCGCATGAGGCAGGAGGACGGGAATGTTGAGGCGGAGGGTCTTGGGCATGATCGGGCTCCTCAGGAGACATCACGGGTAGGGATCGAGCGGTCAGGCACGAACATCCCGGCGCGCTGGGCGACGGCTCCAGCGACGAAGGCGGCGATCGCCAAAGCCGCACTCAGGAGGATGACCAGTCGCTTGCGGTTCATCTCGACCTCACGGTAGGGCGATGAGAGCGTCGAGCCAGCCGAGGTTCTGGAGGTGCTCCAGTCCCTCGAACACGGGCAACGCCAGAAGGAAGACAAGGCCGTCGCGGACAGTCCGGAGGAAGAAGGCCGGCCGGACGGACAGTTCCGCCTCATCACGCCAGAGGCGCAGGTTCGGAACGAAGCGGGGGGTGCGCACGACGTAGCTGCGGTAGGTGTCGCCGAAGGCCGACGTCAGGAAGCTTTCCTCTCGGCTCGCGACGATGCGGAACACGATCCAGCAGGCGACGGCGAAGGTGGCGCCGACGGTCAGGCTGCCCGTCTGTGCGCCGATCCCGAATGCGCCGATGAAGCTGAAAACATAAAGCGGGTTTCGACACAGCGAATAAGGCCCGCTGGTGACGATCTCCTGCTTCTTTCGGCCGCCGATGTAGAGCGAGCACCAGGCGCGCCCCAAGACGCAAACCATGATGGCGATCAGCCCGAGATGTTCGACGGGATGCTCGAGCTGTGGCTGGGCCTTCACGAGAGCGGTCCAGGCCAGCAGGGCGAACAACCCGGCGGCGATGAAGAGTTTGCGCCAGCGCTGGACGGAGGCGATGTCGATCAACGGCGGGCTCATGTCACCGAGCTCTCCGCGTCGCGTCGCGCAAGGCGCGCATCGCGTAGAATGTCGAAGCCGCCCTTGGCGGCTATGGCGGCGACCAGCACCCCCACCAGCAGGTCGGGCCACGACTGGTCCAACCACATCACCAGGCCGCCTGCGACGAGGATGCCGCCGTTCGAGGCGAAATCGTTCAGGCTGAATGTCTCGGCCGCCTTCATGTTGACGTCGCTGCTCTGCTGACGACGGATCAACAGCAGGCAGATCAGATTGATAACCGCCGCTACGACAGCGAGCACCATCATGGTCGGTCCGACCGGCTCGGTTCCCGTCAGCGTCCGGCGCAGGGCGTCGAGCAGGACGAGGACCGAGAAGATCAGCAGCATCACGCCGGAGACCTGAGCCGCCCGCGTCTTCCAGATCAGCGCGCGCCCGACGGCGAGGAAGCTGATCAGATAGACGGCCGCGTCGGAGCCGTTGTCGACGGCGTTCGCGAGCAGAGCGCTGGAGTCGGCGGCGAGGCCGCCGACTCCCAGGCCCACGAACAGCAGAGCGTTCAGGAACAGCACCACCAGGAGGGTGCGGCGCTGGACCTGCTCTGTTTCGTGGGCCCCGCTCATTCCTCGATCCCTTCCGCCTTCCGGTGTTTCACGGCCTTGGCCGCGAAGGTCGGAAGGACAAGGAGCGTCAGCGCGGTGGCCGTGAGCAGGCCTCCGATGACCACGGTGGCCAGCGGCTTCTGCACTTCGGCGCCGGCGCCGTGAGCGAATGCCATCGGGATAAACCCGACGATGGCGACGAGAGCCGTCGTCAGGACGGCGCGAAGCCGGCTTGTCGCGCCTTCGATGGCGGCAAGACGCGGCGCCGCTCCGCCCGTGAGACGCTCCCGAATGGCCTGCATCAGCACGAGACCGTTCAAGGTCGCGACGCCGGACACGGCGATGAAGCCGACCGCTGCGGAAACCGAGAACGGCATCCCCCTGAGGACAAGCGCCAGGGCGCCGCCGACCAGAGCCAACGGAACGCACGCGAACACCAGGCCCGCCTCGGCGAAGGATCCCAGAGCCATGAAAAGCAAGACCCCGATCAGGATGAAGACGATCGGAATGACCAGCCCCAGACGCTGTTCGGCCCGCTTCAGGTTCTCGAACTGGCCACCCCAGGTCAGGGAGTAGCCGGTCGGAAGATCGACGTCGGCCTCCACCTTGGCCTGGGCCTCGGTGACGAAGCCGCCCAGGTCGCGCCCGCGAACGTTGGCCTGCACCACCATCCGCCGGCTGCCGTCATTGCGGCTGATCTGGTTCTGTCCTTCCGCGACCTGAATCCGGGCGACGGAGGAGAGCGGCACGGTCACGCCTGTGGCGGTCGTTACCGGCAGAGCCGCAAGGGCCGCCGGATCATTCCGTGCATCATCCGCGAGACGGACGACGACGCTGAAGCGACGATCGCCTTCGAAGATTTGCCCGGCCTCGGCGCCGCCGACCGCGGCCGAAACCGCCTCGGAGACATCGGCGGCCGACAAGCCGTAGTTGGCGGCCGCGAAACGATCCACGCTGACGGTCAGGGTGGGCAGCCCGGACGCCTGTTCGACGCGAACGTCGGCAGATCCGGGCGTTGCGCGCAGGGCGGCGGCGACCCGGTCCGCAGTGGCCTGCAGCTGGGTGAAGTCGTCGCCATAGACCATCACGGCGAGGTCGGTCCGAACCCCCGAGATCAGCTCGTTGAAGCGCAGCTCGATGGGCTGGCTGAACTCGAAGCTGTTGCCGAGTTGTCCGGCGGCGAGCTCTTCGAACCGTTCGATCAGCTCCTCTTTCGGAAGGTTCGGATCGGGCCACTCCTTGCGGTCTTTCAGGACGATGACCGCGTCCGAAATGTTCGGCGGCATCGGGTCCACCGCCGCCTCCGCCGTCCCGGTCCGGGCGAAGACAGTCTTCACCTCGGGCTGGGCCTTGATGACGCGTTCGAGGGCCATCTGCATCGCCAGCGATTGTTCCAGCGAGGCGGACGGCACGCGCAACGCCTGCATGGCGATATCGCCTTCATCCAGGGTCGGAATGAACTCCCGCCCCAAAGAACTGAAGGCGATGCCGCCAATGACGAGGGCGCCGAGCGCGGACGCCAGGACGACTTTGGGCCGGTCGACGGCGGCGCGGATCGCCGGTTCGATCCAGCGCCGCGCGTATCGGAGGATGAAGGTCTCGTGCTCGTGGGCGTGGCCGTGCTCATCGACCTCGACCTTCTTCGGATCCCGGACCAGCAGGGCCGTCATCGCCGGCACGAAGGTGAAGGAGAAGATGAAGGCGCCGACGAGGGCCAGCATCACCGTTGCGCCCATGGGGATGAAGGTCTTGCCCTCCACGCCCTCAAGCATCAGCAGCGGCGTGAAGACCAGGAGGATGATCAGCTGGCCAAAAGCAGCCGGTTTGACCATCTGACGCGCCGCGGCTCCAGCAACCTCGAGCCGCTCCCGGCGTGTCAGCATTCGACCGGCTTCGGCCCGCCGCTGGCTGAGCATCAGCAGGGTATTCTCGACCACCACGACCGCGCCGTCGACCAGAAGGCCGAAGTCCAGCGCGCCGAGGCTCATCAGGTTTCCGCTGATGCCAAAGCGGTTCATGCCGATGACCGCGAACAGGAAGCTGATCGGGATCATCAGGGCGGTGATCGAGGCCGCACGGATGTTGCCGAGCAGCAGGAACAGCACCACGATCACCAGCAGAGCGCCTTCGATCAGGTTCTTGGCGACGGTTGAGATGGTCTTGTTGACCAGCGAGCTGCGGTTCAGGACCGGTTCGGCGACAACGCTCGGCGGCAGGCTCGCGGAAACCTCCTCGAGACGTTCGGCTGCGGCTTGGGCCACCGTCCGGCTGTTGCCGCCGGCCAGCATCAGCGCCGTACCAACCACGGCCTCGTGGCCGTCGCGGCTGGCGCCGCCGAGACGCGGCGCCTGGCCAATCTCGACGGTGGCGACGTCGGCGACCCGGACGACCAGTCCGTTGCGGTTGACGACGGGGGCCTGGGCGAGATCCGGGATGGTCTGCGCCAAGGCGTCGGTCCGCACGGTCAAGGCTTCGCCGGACCGCTGGACATAGCCAGCGCCAGCCTGGGTGTTAGCCCGTTCCAGCGCGACGACGAGATCGTTCAGGCTCAGACCGTAACCCGCCAGACGCGCGGCGTCGGGTCGGACCGCATACTCCTTCACATAGCCGCCGTTCACATCAACGCCGGCCAGTCCCTTCGCGGTCCGCATGCGCGGGGCGATGATCCAGTCCTGAACCGTGCGGAGATAGGTTGCGCGGGCCTGGGGCGTGGTCAGGAGTTCGCCTTCGGGCGTCAGATAGGCGCCGCCCGCCTGCCAGCCGGGCTCACCCGGTTTGGCGAGGTTGGCGCTGTTGAACGGCTTGAAGTCGACCGTCCACATCAGCACCTCGCCCAGTCCCGTGGTGATGGGCGCAAGCGCCGGCTCCACGCCTTCGGGCAACCGTTCGCGCGCCTGGGCCATCCGTTCGGCCACCTGCTGGCGGGCGAAGTAGATGTCCGTGTTGTCGGAGAAGATGACCGTGACCTGGCTGAAGCCGTTTCGGCTCAGCGACCGCGTGGTCTGGATGCCAGGAATACCCGCCATCGCGGTTTCGAGCGGATAGGTGACCTGACGTTCCATCTGCTCGGGCGCGAGCGCTGGCGCGATGGTGTTGATCTGAACCTGCCGGTTGGTGATGTCCGGCACGGCGTCGATGGGTAGCTGCGTCAGGTTGTAGAGGCCGAAGGCGGCGACGATCGCCGTCGCCAGGACCACGAACCATCGGAAGCGGACCGAGGCTTCGATAAGTGCTTTGAACATGACGCCCCCTAGTGCCCGTGCTCGGCTTCGCCCTTGGCCATTTCGGCCTTGAGCAGGAAGGCGTTGGCGGACGCCACGCGTTCAGATCCGGTGAGCCCGCGCAGGATCTCGGTGCGGCCCGCGGCCTGGCGGCCTGCGAGCACTTGCACGGCTTGGAAGCCGCCCTCGACCTGCACGAAGACCACGGTGTTTCCATCGACGGTCTGGACCGCCTCGGTGGGCACGGTCATCCCGCCAGTCGCCTCGCCGGTCACGATGGCGCCAGTGACGGCCGAACCGGCTGGCGGCAGAGACGCGCCAGAGGGTCGGGCCCGGATCACGGTCGCGCCGCTTTCGCTGAGACCGGCGTCGGCGGCGACGCCGGTGACGACGGCGTCGAACTCGCCGTTCGGCCCGGTCACGCGCATTGGCGCACCGGCACGCACATTGGCCGCAAGGGCAGGCGGTGCGTTGAAGACCATCTCGACACGAGCAGGATTGCTGACTTCCGCCACCACGCCGCCCTGGGCGACGAACCCGCCCGGACCGACCTGGACGCTGCTGACCACGCCCGAGATCGGACTGGTCACGCTGAGCCTGCCCGAAGCGTTCGGAGAGCCAGCGGCCGCCGAGCGGGCGCGAGCGGCGCGGGTCGCCGCCTCGGCGCTCAGGAACTGGGCGCGTGACGCTTCGACCTCCTGCCGCGCGACGATGCCCTGATCCGCCAGACTGCGATTTCGCTCATAGGCCTGGCGCGCCGCTTCAGCGGATGCCCCGGCCGCGTCGGCGTCCGCGCGGAAGGTCGCCGCCTCGCCGCTGACAAGGCTCACAAGCGGCTGACCGGCGCGGACCGACTGACCCGGCGCGACGAGAACGCGCTCGACGCGACCTCCGACGGCAGCGCCCACGGCAGCGCGAGAATCGACCATCGGCTCTACGCGGCCGGCGAGCCGGGTCTCCCCTCCTCCTCCGCCGCCGACGCCGACGACCGTGATGCCCGCTGCCTGGATCTCTGCTGTGGTGAGTTCAATCCGACCTTCGGTCTCTGCCCCGGCGGCCTCCCCCTCGGCGTGTCCCCCCTCTTCCTCGGCATGGCCGGCTTCGCCTTCGGCGGCAGCCGGCGCGGCGGGTTCGGAGGACCGGGTGGCCAACCAGAGGCCGCCGCCTCCGAGAATGACCAGGGCGGCGACGCCGCCGATCAGCAGGGTCTTGTTCGATGTGCGCTTGCGCATCACTGGGCTCCTTCGAAGGGGGCGCGGCCATCAAGGCGCGCGAGATCGATCTCGGCTCGGACGCGCGCGAGACGCGCGTCGACCGCTGCAGACCGGGCGTTGACGAGGGCGGTGCGGGTCACCCGCAGTTCGACCTGGGAAATGCGGCCGGACTCAAAGCCGATGCGGGACAGGCGATAGGCTTCCTCTGCGGCGGTGACGCCGCCGTCAGCAGCGTTGACGCGACTGACCGAGGCCGAAAGGCGAGCGACCGCGGCAGCGCGGTCCGCCTGGGCTTCCTGCCGCGCACTCATCAGCCGGGCGTCGGCAGCGCGAAACTCGGCTTGCGCCGCTTCGATGTTTCCCCGGTTCCGGTCGAACAACGGCAGCGGCATGCTGACGCCGAAAGTCAGCGCCGTCGCATCTTCCGCCTCGAAGCGGCGGATGCCGATACTGGCGTTGATGTCGGGGCGGGCCTGAACCCGTTGAACATCGATGCGTCGTTCGGCGGCGGACCGTTGGGCTTCGGCGACGCGGACCGTCGGCGCATCCTCGATCACGGATCCGATCGTCGTCGGCGCCTCGTCGAGAAGGCTGTCTTCGATCTGCGTGACCGGAACCGGGATCATGGCGACAGCCGTGAGACGGGCATAGGCCGCGTCGCGTTCCGCGACAGCTTCATCCCGCGTCGCGCGCGCCGAGGCAGCCTCGGCCTCCCCCTGAATGCCGCGGAGGAGAGGTTCGCGACCTTCCTCCACGAGGGTCAGGGCCGCGCGGGCATCCGCGACGGTCAGCGTGAGGGTTTCTTCCGCGAGCGTGGCTCGCCTCTGCGCGGCCTCCGCTTCGGCATAGATCAGGGCCAGGCGGCCTGCGGCGTCGATGACCGCAAGGTCTCGTTGAAGGCCCACTGCGCCGGCCTCGGCGCGAGCGGCGGCGATGCGCGTCGAACGACGTCCCCACAGCTCGAGATCCTGACTGATCGCCAGGGTCATGTCCGCGTTGTTCAGACCCGAATAGGGGCCTGAGCCATAGGCGTTCTCGACATCGAAGCCGAGGACAGGGTTGGGACGCACCCGTGCCTGACGGACACGGGCTTCCGCTGCGTCGTAGTTGGCGCCCGCCTCAAGGGTCGCAGGCGCATTCCCGAGTTGAGCGAGGAGTTGGGCATAGGTCGGAGCTGGGTCAGCCCATACGGGACTGGCCAGGGTCGCCGCGATCGCAGCGAGGGCGCAGCCGACCGCGTAACGCGGCCGCCTGCGAGATGTGGGAGACATGATTCATTTCCAGAGTTTCTGAGGACGAAGAGGCGCGCTAAGGCGCAGGTCTTCGGTCAGACTCTGGGAGGACGCTTCAGGCCGTCAGGCGTGATGGACGCCCGGAAGTCATCCTGTCGGCCGCTTTGCAGAGGAGGCTCGCCGAACGACGGAGCAAAGGCGTCCACGGCAGGACCGCGCGCCGTTGAGGTGTGGTGGCAGTGGCCGTGCGAGCAGATCCCGTGACCGCCGCTCTTGCCGCTGTGGTCGCCCTCGCTTTGATCATGATCGACGACCGCGTGAGCCGCAGGCGGTTCCGGCAGACAGGTCGCGGCGTCGACGGCGGGCGCAAAGAAGAAGGCGGCGAAGACAAGAGTCATCGCCACGATCAGCTTCGCCCATGTCGTCATCGACCAGGTCATCGCGCGCTGCATACTTTCGTTCTCGAAGTTAGGCAATGCGTTACAAAGTCCGAGCAGCGGCGTGGGCTGCGCGGCTCTCCGCCCTAGCCTGCACCAAGATCGAAATGGCGGACTGGAGGAAGACGCCGCCCAGCAGAAGGCCCGCCAGCAAGTCCGGCCACCGGGATCCAGTCAGCCAGACCAGCCCGCCGGCCGCGGCGACGCCCAGGCTGTGGATCAGATCGTTCCGTGTGCAAAGCCAGACGGAGCGCACGTTGGCGTCACCGTCACGGAAACGCACGAGCAGCAGGGCGGCGATTAGATTCGCGGCGAAGCCGACCAGTCCCAGACCGGTGATGACGACGCCTTCGGGCGGCTGCCCCGTGACCGCTCTCCAGACGGCGTAGCCGAGAATGCTCACGGCCATGACGAGGAGGCTTGCGCTTTTGAAGACTGCGGCACCGGACCGCACCCGCACGGACTTGCCGATGGCCCAGAGGCTGACGGCGTAGGTGGCGCTGTCGGCCAGGAAGTCCATCGCATTGGCGGCGAGAGCCGCCGATCCCTGCATGAGACCGCCCGCGGCGACCGCGAAGAACCCACCCAGATTAAGGGCGATGACGGCCATCAGCACGCGCCGATAGGCGGGCGAGGCCCCGTCGAACCGGACCTGATGGCCGCAGCAGCCTCGGGCCAGGGCGCAGGATTCTGTCGGAGCGGGCGTCGTCATGCACCCTTCATGCATCCTCTAGCCACTAGAGGATCAAGCCCTATATTTCGAGCATGGCCAGAGACCCATCCCCTCCCCCGCTCCGGACGATCGGGCGCCTTTCGGCCGAGACCGGCGTGAAGGTTCCGACGATCCGGTTCTACGAGAAGATCGGACTGCTGGAGGAGCCGCCCCGCACCGCGAGCGACCGACGCCTTTACGACGGCGCTGCGACGCGGCGGCTCGCCTTCATTCGCCACGCGCGGCAGCTGGGGTTCGAGATCGACGACATCCGCGCCCTGCTGGCGCTGTCCGACGAACCCGACCAGCCCTGCACGGAGGTCAACCGGATCGCCGAACGCCAGCTTGCGGCGGTTGAGACTCGCATCGCCGGGCTTCAGGCGCTGCACGCCGAACTCACCCGTATTCAGGCGGCGAGTTGCTCAGGTGGGCGGATTTCCGACTGCCGAGTGATTGAGGCGCTTGGAAACCATGCGCACTGTGACGGTCTCCACGCATGACGACGGCCCTTCGCGTTCCGTCACTCCAAACAACCTTGGCCGTATCGGTCAGGTGAACGACCCGGCGGAGCACCAGTGGTTCCGAAAGTCGAGCGTACTCTTCGTCGCGGTTGCCGGCCGCCACGAGCGGCCAGTCCGGGTGGATATCCCAGGCGAGGGTGAGAACGCACATGCCCCAGCATCGCGCGAAAGCGGATCGATAGCGACAGTCCAGGCGGTCACGCCCGGGGCGAAAGCGCCCGGCCGGGAGCTGAGGAGGAAGGGAGGTCTCGGGCGAAGCGGGATTGGGGAGATCGGCTCCCCGGCGGCTTCGCATCAACAGGAGACTGATATGCAGACCATGGTGTTCACGGGCCGCCTCGCGGCCGACCCCCAGATCAGCGACGACTTCGGCAAGGCGGTCTTCCGCCTGCTCGAACAGCGCGGGACCGACAATGCCGGCAAGGCCCGGCTGGTCGGCGTCAACTGCGTCAGCTGGTCGAAGGGCCTCAACGAGAAGGTCATCGCGCGCGGGCTGGCGCAAGGGTGCGAGGCCGTCGTGATCGGCGCCTTCATCGACACCGCCTACACCGCCCGCGACGGGTCGGAGCGGACGGCCAAGGAGCTGGTGATCAATCGGCTCACCGTCCTCGACTGGGCGGAAGACCGCCAGGCCGATGCGAGCGCAGACGCGGCGGACGACCGCGCCGCCGCCTGATCCTCAACCGCTCATCCTGATTTCAAGGAGACTGACCATGCAAACCCTGACCCTCGAAGGCTACCTGGCCGCAGACCCTTCCATCCTGTCGGCGCAAGGCTCCGGCAAGAAGCGCGCGAGCTTCCGCGTGGTGGAAACCACCCGCTTCCGGCGCGCCAACGGTGAACCCGGCGAGCGGACCACCGGCTTCAACTGTATCTGCTTCAACGAGGCGACGGCTGAAAACTACATCCAGCCCTATGCCCGAAAGGGCAGCCGCGTCGTGATCCAGGGCCATGTCGAAAACGACACCTGGACCGGCAAGGACGGGGTGGAGCACTACGACCTTCGCCTCGTCGTCAGCGACATCCGGTTGAAGAACCGGCGCGTCGTCGGCGAACCGTCCGAAGACCGCTCCGGCGTCGCCGATCGCGGCGTCGAGGCGGGCGGCGGCTACGATCTCAACGACGACATCCCGTTCTGATCCGAAGGGGAGATTTGAAGGGCCCGGGCGCGCTGCGCCTCGGGCCCTTCTTCGTGCTGGCGACGGAAAGGCCGGAGGAAGGGCGCGGTCGGACGAGCCATCGGGGCTCGCCGAAGGAGACCGCCATGTCCGCATGGACCCAAGCCCGTATCAATCTGCTGAAGCGCCTGTGGCCCGAAGGGCGGAGCGCCGAGACCATCGCCCTGGAACTCGGCGGCGGCCTCACCCGCAACGCCGTCCTCGGCAAGGTCGCTCGCCTCGGCCTCTCGGAGGGGCGCACAGGCGCCCGGACTCGTCGCGAGGCGGCGCATCACGTGGCGCCCGAGCCGCCGCCCGATGGCGTTGCGACCATTCTGTCGGTGAGGCGGATGGATTGCCGTTGGCCGTATGGCGAACCGGGCGACGCCGCCTTCAGCCTCTGCGGTCGTCCGTCTGAACGCGGCGCCTTCTGCGCCGCCCATGCAGCGATCGCCTATCGGCCCACACCGCTGTCGGTGGAGGGCCTTATGCGCCTCGCGGGCGTGGCGCCTTGAGGACGGCTCGCTCGCCTGGGGATGCGCCGCCGGCCCGCCGGCGTCGAGGGACGAGAAGATCGACGCCTTCTCGTCCGTATCGGCGCGACGGCGCCGAATGGAGTCGTCGTCGCGAAGGGCGACGACGACTTGCCCCCACACAACGCCCTCCGACTTTGTCACGGCACCCCGGAAGTCAACGGCTGCGCCGTTCCCCTCCACGGAGGGCAAGCGGCCCTCCGCTCCGGTGACTGCCGAGGACCCCGCCGTGGCCAAAGCCGGGGTCGTTGCGCATGGGGCGCTTCGACAGTCTCTTTTCAAAGGAATGGTTCGATGACCCACTTCAACACCGCCTTCTCCGCCTCTTCGAAGACCGACTCCGCCTTCGACGACCTGACCGCGTCCTTGGGGGATGCGCGTCCGCACCCCACCGAGGACGCCCTGATCCAGCTGGGGCGCGCGCTCATGACCGAGCTCGTGGACGTGATCTCCGACACCGCTCTGGAGGACTATCAGACGATCCTCGGCGAAGCGCTTATCGGCGCCTTCCACTCGGCCGCGGGACGGATTGAACGGGACGCCGACCGCGCCCGTGACGCGATGCGCGCCCTGGATCGGGATTTCGACGGATCGGAAGCGGCCGATGTCGAACTTCAGGACGCAACGGCGAAAGCGAGATCCGGAGATGCGGCGACGCAGGCCTGCGAACTGATCCGGGATGCGGCCTCCGAAACCTGGACGATCGCGACCGGGGAGGTCTGGACCGCCTGGCGGGGATCACGGCGCGGCACCCATCTGACGGCGGCGCAGCTGGAGGCGAAACAGGCGATCCGGGCGATCCGGAATCGTCGGTCCGGAGAGGCCGATCCGGGCGGTCCGGTCGTCGCCTTCCGGGGCGCGCCGATGGCGGACACGGCCGAGGACGCCGGGCGGATCTTCGACGCCCTCAACTGGGCTAAGGGGGAGTGGCCGGACATGGCTCTGGCGACGACCGGGGCGAAAGGCTCCGAGAAGCTGGCGATCAAATGGGCCCAGCAGAAGGGGGTGAAGCTGATCCTCGCCCGGGCGGATTTCGACAGGAACGGAAAGGCGGCTCCCTTCCGGGCGAACGACGAGTTGATCGCGCTGGAGCCGGAGGTCTGCCTGACCCTGGTCCATTCGCTGGCCGGGGTGCGGGAGGATCAGCGGCCGTTCGGACCGGCGCTCAACCTCGGCCAGAAGGCGATGGAGAACGGGCTGCGGCACGTGCCCATCAAGGCCCGGGCCGCCTGAGACATCACGATCTGGATCAATGACCCGCTCGGCTTCGGCCGGGCGGGATTTTTCTTGTCATCCGGCGGACCCGAAGCGGTCTGAACGCCGGGGTCGCCTGGGTCTTGCCGAGGTTTGATCGGCTGTGTTCACTGTTGGAGAGGCTGGTTGGAAATCGTCAGATTGAGGGCTTAGGGCAAGATAAAAGAGGGGTTTTGGCCTTCTGTTTTCCTGAGCCCGGGCAGACACTTGCGAGGATTGCGGAGACCGACGTCGACTTGCGCTGAGTTGACGCCTGATTCCGCGACGACGACAGGCCGGAGCCCCGATCATGCAGGTCCGAACCGCCATTGAGGTACGCCTCGCCCAAGCGTCAAAGGATGACGTCTCGACCTTGAAAGTGCGCCTTCCGCAGAGGTTGAAGTCGGACAAGACCAGCGTCCGGATCGCCATGTTCCAGAGGCTCGCGGCCTCGCGCCTGTTCGCCTACGGGGACCGCGCCGGGTGTCTGCGCGCGGCCCAGAACCGCTCGGGTCGTCCCTTCCGTCTCGACGTCCGGCAGCGCGTCACGGTCAAGGCGCTGGTGTCCCGGCACATGGGCAAGGGGTTCGCCCGGGGCGCGGCGCTCGCCGCCCATATCGCCTATCTCGGCCGCATGGGCGCGGGCGAGGACGGCGAGCGCGCGGCCTTTTTCGGACCGGTGCGTGAGAGGGTCGATCCGACCGGCGCCACGGAGTGCTGGGCGAAGGACAGGCACCATTTTCGCTTCATCATTTCACCCGAGCACGGCGATCGGATTTCGGACCTCCAGGGCTTCGCCAGGGAGGTCATGTCGAGGGTCGCCGACGACCTTGGAGAACCGGGTCTGAACTGGATCGCCGTCTGCCATTTCGACACCGACCAGCCGCACGCCCATGTGCTTGTGCGCGGCCGGAGAAGCGACGGCCGGGACCTCGTGATTCCGCGCGACTACATCGGCTACGGCTTTCGCGCCCGGGCCCAGGAAGTGGCCCAGGAGCGGCTCGGCGACCTCAGCCGTCAGGACGCCGAACGGCGGGTCTGGCGTGAGACCGAGGCCGACCGGTTCACCGCCTTCGACCGCCGTCTCCTGGCAGCTGCGGACAACAACGGCTGTGTCGATGACGGGATCGGGGGCACTGACGCCTGGACGGCGCTGACCCGGGGACGGTTGCGCCATCTGGAGACCCTGGGCCTCGCCGAACGAACAGGGCGGCGCTTCCGGCTGGCCCCGGATATGGAAGCCCGACTTCGGAGGCTGCAGCTCTCGAAGGACGTCATTCGCACCCTCAACCAACGGCGTCTTGACGGCGCGCGGTCGGCGGAACAGCTGGGCAAGGCGCCGGTCCAGGGCAAGGTCGTGAAGACCGGCTTCCACGACGAACTGGGCGGCTCCGCCTATGTGGTGGTGCGCGCCGCTGACGGCTCCGAACACTATGGGCGGCTGGGTGTCGGCGAGACCCCGCCAACCGTGGGAAAAGCGGTCACGCTTTCGCTCGATGCGCGCGGCTTCGCCCAGGTCCTCAGCGGCAAGCATCTGGGTCAGGATCTGGGTCGGTGACGATTTGCCGAACTCATGCCGCTTCCGGGAAGACCTTCTCGACAGACAGGCTGCCTTCCGGCAGGGGGCGCAGCAGCTCGGCCTCGGGTTTGCGCAGGTCCAGCCAATCGAGGGCCGCATCGGGTCTCAGCAGGACGATCTGGCGGTCGTGGTAGGGGGCGATGTCCGGTCCCGGCTCGGTGGTCAGCATGGCGAAGGCGCCGTCTCGAACCAGGCCGGCGACCCAGAAGATCGGCGCGTCGGCCATGGTGAACCGCCACTTGGTCTTGCGCTTCTGACCCGGCTCGGCATCGGTGAACTCGAAGAAGCCGTCGGTGGGGATCAGGCAGCGGGTGACGCCGTCGAAGGATCGACCGTCGGATCGGAAGTTGAACACGGGTCTTCCCTGTGGCGACTTCCAGGCCCAGGGCGACACGATCAGCTGCGAGCCATCGGGGCCTCGCGTGATGATGGGCGCCCGGTCGCCGATACGGATCGAGGCCATGGGTCCGAAGTTGGGCATGCCGCCGGGAAAGACGAGACGGTCGCCGGTTCGGTTGAAGGTCTCGATCACCTCGTCGAACGGCAGGATGAGCTGATACTCGTTGCACATGCGGACCTCCGTCTACCGCCCCATTGATCGCCGACTTCGCTGAAAAAGCCAGCGGCGACCGTCCCTGGCCGTCCTGGCGCGCGGTCCACAGGTCGTCCGGCGAAGGGGATAAGAGATGAGCGAAGGTTGACTCTTCGCATCATACAGAACCAGAACATTACAGGAACATTCATCAGCCTTGGGAACAGGAGGCTTCTCATGCGCGCCCGCCTGCCTGCCGGGCTCGACATCCTGCGCGATCGGATCCGCGCCCTTGAACAGGGCGGCCGGAACACCACCGGGGTGTTGCCCTTCGGCGTGAAAGATCTCGATCGCCATCTCCCCAGCGGCGGTCTTTCACTGGGCGCCGTTCATGAGATCGCAGGCGGCGGCGAGGAGGCCGTGGACGGCGCCGCAGCCGCCCTGTTCGCCGCAGGCATCGCCGCCCGGCGGCCCGGCCAGGTGTTGTGGTGCGTAACCCGCCCCGACCTCTTCGCACCGGCCCTGCGTCAGGCCGGTCTGGGGCCGGACCGGGTGATCTATGTCGAGGCCGGGGACGAGCCTTCCCTTCTCGCCTGTTTCGAGGAAGGCCTTCGTCATCCCGGTCTGGCCGCCGTCGTGGCCGAGACCGCCCGCCTCAGTCTCGTCGCGTCCCGACGGCTGCAACTGGCCGCCGAAGACTCGGGCGGCCTGGGTCTGGCGGTGCGCCGATGGCGACGGGCTTCGGAAGCCGCCGACTTCGGTCAGCACACCGCCTCCGCCACGCGCTGGCGCATCAGCCCGGCCCCCTCCTCGCCCTTGCCCGTGCCCGGCGTGGGGCGGGCGCGCTGGTTCGTCGAACTCATCCGTTGTCGCGGCGCCGAGGCCGCGGATTTCACCTTGGAAGCCTGTGATGAGACGGGTCGTCTCGCTCTACCTGCCGAACTGGTCCGTCGATCGTCTGCGACGCGGACTGGCGGACGTCGCGCCGCCGCCTGAGCTTCCCCTGATCCTCGCGGGTCGGTCCGGGCGCCGTCGGATCGTGCTCGCCGCCAACACGGCGGCGCTGGCCCAGGGCGCACGCGTCGGCATGGCGGCGACCCAGGCTCAGGCCCTCATCCCCGGCCTCGACGTTCGGGTGGCGGATCCGGCGGGCGACGAGGCCGCGCTCGGTCGTCTCGCCGTCTGGGCCATGCGCCGGTACGCCCCCGTCTGCCAGCCCGATCCGCCGGATGGCCTCGCCATCGACGCCACCGGGGCCGCCCACCTTCAGGGCGGGGAGGCCGCCATGCTGGCGGACATGATCCTACGCCTGAAGGAGGAAGGCATTGAAGCCGACGCCGCGATCGGTCCGACCTATGGCTCCGCCCATGCCGTGGTCCGCTTCCGACGCGCGCACCGTATGATCGCGGCCGACGCCGTCGACGCCGCCATCGCAGGATTGCCGCTGGCGGCGCTGCGGCTTCCGGAGGCGTTGATCGCGCATCTGCACCGGATGGGCTTCGACCGGATCGCCGACGTCGCACATCGGCCTCGCGCGCCTCTCACGCTCCGGTTCGGTCATGACCTCGGCCGTCGCATCGACCAGGCCTACGGGCGTGTGGACGAGCCGCTCGTCCCGGTCGAGGCGCCGGAGATCCCGACGGTGTCGCGGGTGTTCGGGGAGCCGATCGGCGCGCCGGAGACCCTCGAGCGCCATGTCACGGCGCTCGCCTCGGAACTGTGCGCGGCGTTGGAGATCCTGAGCCTGGGAGCCAGACGGCTGGACTGGTTGTGCGTCCGTGTCGACAACCGGGTCGAGGCGCAGAGGGTGGGCCTGGCCCGACCGACCCGGGATGCGGCCCGGCTGTCGCGCCTGCTGACCGACCGGATCGAAAAGATCGATCCGGGGTTCGGCATCGAGCGCATGACCCTGTCCGCAGTCCAGGCCGAACCCCTCGATTGGCGGTGGGGCAAGAGCGCCTTGGGCGAGACCGAGGGGCCAGACCTGTCGGATCTCGTCGATATGCTGTCCAACCGCATCGGCGCCCAGCGCCTGTATCGACTGGTCCCGGTCGAGAGCGACGTGCCCGAGCGCTCCGTCGGCAAGGCGCCGCCCCTTTCTGTCGCTCCGGTTCTGGACTGGACGCCGGATTGGCCGCGTCCCGCACGCCTGTTGAAGCGGCCCGAGCCCGTCGAGACCATGGCCCTGCTGCCCGACAATCCCCCGACCCACTTCACATGGCGAGGCGTACGGCGTCGGGTAGTCCGCGCGGACGGCCCTGAAAGGATATTCGGAGAATGGCGACGGCGGGACGCCGAGGTCTGGGCCGTTCGTGACTACTTCCAGGTTGAGGATGAGGTGGGGCGGCGGTTCTGGTTGTTCCGGGCTGGCGACGGCGAAGATGGTCGGACGGGGTCGCAAGCCTGGTTTATCCATGGACTGTTCGGGTGATCGATTGTCGCGTCAATCCGGGGTCACCTCGTTGGGCGCGTCGGGAGCGGCCTCGTCGGCCAACCAGTGCGAGGGGATGAGGAAATCGGCCTCGCCGCGCCAGTTGGCCACCTCTTTGACGCCCTCGATGTCGCCCCATGCATGATGGTCCGCATGATCCAGCACGATGATCTGCAGGCGGGAGTTGAACGACCCGTGCGCGCGAGCGAGGCTCGCGAAAATCTTGCGCGTACTCTCCAGATCGCCGAGCCGACCTTTGCGCCCACGAGCGGCGCCAATCGACTCTCCAGGCTCGTCAAGATCGGCTTCGCCGGTGACGATCTGTTCGAAGGTGTCGCTCGGGAAATAGACCTGGCTCGGCTGATCTATGACGAGGAAGGTCGGCACCGGATTGTTCTGGAGACGATTGAGGAAGACCCCGTGAAGCGCGAGCAGGGCGGCGAGATGGTAGGCCATCCAGTTCTCGCCGCTGCCGATTTCCCAGAGAAAATCCGCGCCCTTGGCGCCCTCGCGTTCGAACCGGAGATTCAGCTCGCGCTCATCGAGCATGGGCCGGCCTTCGGCGCCTTCGATCCCGAGATGCTCGATGAAGCGGACGATGTAGCTTGAGATACGGGCATGGACGTCCGAAGCGCGGCGGCGGCGTTCTTCGTCGTTGCCTTGCCGCTCGATATCCCGGATGTCGCCGCGAAGTTTGGCGACCTGGGCCTCCAGACCCTCGTCACCCTGGATATCCCCGAGCATGCGCAAGGCCTGTTCGGTCGATCCGATAAATCTGAAGATGTTCTCCAGGCTCTGCGACTGGCCGCGTTCCTTATCGACCTGCGCCTCGAACTCGCGTCGGGTGCGTTGCAGGGCCTGAAGATCGTTTTCCGCCTGAAGCAGGGAGCCCTGAACAGCGATAAGGTCACGATCAACCATAGGCCGAGCGGTCGTCGCGCCAGTCGAGAGGCTCTGCAGCTCAGCGATCGGGTCGTTCAGTTCCTCCAGGGCGTCTTTCGCCGCTTCGGTGTCCGATCCACACAGAACGCAGGACTCTCCCGCGACATGAGCCTTGAACCAGCCGACACCTTTCACGCTCGCCGACTGCTCAGCCAGCACATCGGCATAGTCGACCACCGCTCGGGAAAGGCTGCGCAGCTTGCGTAGGCGACGCCGTTCGGCGCCGATCTTCTGGTCGAGCGCCTGCTCCTGACGACGAATGTCGTCCAGCCGGGTCACCGCAGCCGTGACCCGGCCAGGAGCGGCGACAGATTGACCGCCGGCGGCGACCACCTCGGCGAGCACCGAGAGCAGCCCGCGCAGGTCTCCGGGCGGCTCTCCGGGCGGCACGAGACTGAGCTCCTGGGCGCGGAAGAAGGCGCCGCGTGCGTTTGCGCTCCAGTTGTCGATGGCGTTGCGCCGGGTCCGCAGCTCTGTCTCGACCTTGCGTAATTCGTCACGCAGCAGCCGAAGGCGATGGAGTCTCACCAAGTCTTCGTTGGTCACGATCCCCAAAGCGAGAGGCAGCACGTGGCGCAAGGTCTCGCGATGCTCCGAAGAGTCCGCCTTGAAGAAGAGCGTGTAGGGATTGGCCACGACATGTTGTGGCAGAAGGTTGAAGGCCGCCAGATCGCGGAAACTCGCCCGCCCGCCGAAGCCTTTGTCCTTCTCCGGATCGAGCGCCAGATTGGACAGGCCGGAATAGATGTCGAGCAGCGCTTTAAGACGCGCGACGTTGGAGTTCGCCGCCGGGCGCATGGGCAGGGGCTGCTCCACCTCAGGCCCCTGTTGCAGCCATATCTCCTCGGACACCTGACGCGCCGCCGGCTTAGGGCGGGCGATCCTCATAAGGCCGGCGTCGGTTTCGATGGTTAGTCCGAACCAAGAAACCGCGTTGCGGATCACACCGACAGCGATCGAGCAGGAGCCCGACCCGAGCACATAGTCGATGATGTTGACGATCGAGGATTTGCCAGTGCCGCTCCATCCGGTCACCACCGACACCGCGCCCGGGTCGAAGGTCAGCGTCCGGGGTTCGAAGCGAACGTCTTCCGGCCAGATGATGATTTCGCGGATGAAGAGCTTCATGGGTCAGAACTCGATGTTCAGCTGTCGCTGGGCGGCTTCAAAGCCGTCCATGGCGAACCAGGTCCCGAGCCGCTTGGCGGCGCTCAGGACGTGAGAGACCGGGGGGTCGAGATCCCGGATAGCTTGCGGAAGATCGGCGCCGCTCATCGCCCTGAAGCGAGGAAAGCCTTCTCCGCCTTCGCGGATCAGAAGGCCCGAGGCGACACCCACCTGCAGCGCCTTGAGCGCGGTGTCGGCATGCGCCTCCACACGGCGTTGCAGGCCGGCGAGCAAGTCGGGCCGCTCCACGACGGCTTTGAGGAACCCGCTGTCGAAATTCATGCCGTGGACCTTGTCCACCGTCGCGCGGTGAAGAAGCAGGGCGGCGCTGACCACAAAGATGGGCAGGATCGGCGGCGCGCCATGGGCCTTGCCGGCGTGGCGCTGGGCGACATGCCAGAAGGCGCTGGCCATCAGAGCCGGGTTTCTGGCCAGCAGTTCCTCGTGATCAATCTTCACCGGAGGGCTCCGGGGAATAGTTAGGGTCCCACCAGACCTGATTCTCGTCTGCCAGGCGGTGGTAGTGGCCGGACGTCATGTAGAGCTCGCCGCAGGGCTGACCATCCAGCGGTTCCTGGTGATCATAAGTGGCGTCGGCGAGCACGGCTTGTCCGATCTCCGTCGGCGGCTTGGGCTTCATCTCCCGGGTTCGGCGCCGCATCAAATTCTGCCATCGGGTGCGCAGGCGGTCACCCCGATCGCGCCATTCCCCGTCGGCGACCTCGCCCTCGATGACGAGCCGGTGCTTTTCGGCATTGAACTTCAGGAAATGATCGACGGCGTCGACAACATCCTCATCCTGGGCTTCGATCCGGCCGAGGTGCTCGACAAACGTCCGCGACAAGGCGCCGGCACGATCGGCGTCGGACACCCGTACATCCGAGGCCGCCCTCGGAAGAAGGCGGCTCCGCGCCTGGCGAGCCTGGAGGGCATCCTTCTGGAGTAGAATCGCGGCACGCGACACCATTCCGGGACGCCCGGCATTCCATTCCTCACGCACCAGCCGCGTCAGCCATCCGAGCAGGCCGTCCAGAATGTCCTCCGCATTCGCCCTGGGGCTCAAACCGAGGCCGTTCGCCATGGCGGCGCGATCCTCTGCCGGGTCGCCGGCCTCGACGATCTCGATGCGTCCGATCAGGTCGAGCAGTTCGTCGTCGGAGCGTTGTAGCACCCGGTCGATCAAGGCCTGCGCCTGTGTGACCTTGGTCGTTTTCTTGGACGGCGCCGTGCCTTCGGCTCGCAGGGCGACCAACACCTGCGCCGCGCTCGCCTCGCCAAGCTTGCGCTTCTTCAAGAGGGTGGAAATGGCCGTCTCCACAGGCCGATTGACGAAGAAGAGATATCGCTCGCAGGCGATCGCCTCAGGCGTCTCCTGCTGGAGCAACCAGATTTCCAGCGTGCGCCAGATCGCCTTGCTGCGGTCAGAGAGCAATCGGGCGCTGGGCGTCGCCGTGCTCTTGTCCTGTTCCTGAACGACGGCCTTACCATCCTTGAGGACGACCACGTCGTCCAGATGTTCCACGGCGATCACGGCCCCCACACCGGCATGGGCCAGATGGTGAAGCGCCCTTTCGAGTTGAAGGATGTAGCCGGCCGCCTGCGGCGCCGCCGTGTTGTTTATCGCCGCCAACCCCGACCCTAACTTCAACGGCGTTCCGCTTCGCCGGACAGCGGTTAGTTGTACGGATTCCTGCAAGAACGCCAATAGCTGGCTGGAACGAAGACTTTTTAATCCCGGCAGCCTCGACAGTTGGGATAGCGTCGGTCTGCGTTGCACGTCTAGATTATCGATCGGGCCGGAAGGGAGCGAGGGACGTGGAGCACTACACCAGCCGGGTGCGCGACAGCATCCTGCCCCTGTCCATCGCCAAAACCCTGCCTGCGGCGTTCCGCGAATGGCGGTTCACCGAGCGGACCGAGGACCACGGCGCGCCGGTCGAGACCTGTCGCCTCTGCGGTCAGGAAGGGCTCCGCTACCACTTCGAGATCGGCAACGAGCGGACCGACGAGACCCTTTGGGTCGGGTCACACTGCATTCTGAAGTTCGACGTCGCCATCGTCCAGGAAGGACGCCGACTGACGCCACAGGAGGCCAAGCGGCGACTGACCGAACTGACCAATGAGATGCAGCTCAAGGCCTGCATCGCCGCGCTGGAGAAGCTGGCTGCTGCGGAGAACAACGCGATCCTTGAAGGCGCGTTGGAATACTACAAGCGGCACGGGACATTGACGCCGAAATACGCAAACGTGGTCTTCTGGCGTCTGAAGACCAATGGGATCGACCACCAGCCCAGCTTCTTCAAGGTCGAGCTCAAACGTCAGCAGCACATCGACGATTTACAGTCGATGCCCACTGGACGCGTGCACAGGTTCTGGGCAGCGCTTAGTCCTGCCCAGCGAAAGAAGGCCATCGCCCTCGGTCACACGCCACCGCCCCCTGAATAAGAAAGTGATCTCGCTTTCCTGGCGTCGAAGAATGTGAACATAACGGGAACAAACCTCCCGTTGGGCCCATGTCGTACGTCGAACTCCAATGCGCGTCCCACTTCTCGTTCCTGAGAGGGGCGAGTTCTTGCGAGGAGCTGTTTGCCCAGGCGGCCGCCTGTGGGCTCGACGCGCTGGCGGTGACGGACCGGAACAGTCTGGCGGGCATCGTCCGGGCGCACGAGGCAGCGCGGGCGACCGGGGTTCGGCTGATCGTGGGCTGCC
Source organism: Brevundimonas sp. EAKA (assembly GCF_000698025.1). Lineage (NCBI taxonomy): Bacteria > Pseudomonadati > Pseudomonadota > Alphaproteobacteria > Caulobacterales > Caulobacteraceae > Brevundimonas > Brevundimonas sp. EAKA. The sequence continues at coordinate 29,363 of NZ_JMQR01000033.1, forward strand.
GTCTCGTGCTGGAGGATGGGGCGGAGATTCTCGTCTATCCCCGGGACCGGGCGGGCTACGCCCGGCTCTGTCGCCTGCTGACGGTGGGCAAGCGGCGGGCGGGCAAGGGCGGATGCCGGCCCGGGGGGGACGACCGGGAGACTTTGGGCGAAGGGTGGAACGCCGGGCTGGTCCCCGACGGCCTTACGGCGGCGCGGCGGAAGCCGGTGGCTCTGGGCGGAAGCTTCGGCGCAGCCGCCCATATGGCCCTGTACCCGCATCTGCGGGCACGCGGCCCGACCGTGTTGC
>NZ_JMQR01000034.1:0-28375 GCF_000698025.1 Brevundimonas sp. EAKA
CAGCTCGGTCATGCGGTCTAGCTAGGCTTTCGTCCCCGCCTTCGCCATAGGTGAGCCATGAGCAATTCCAACGAACCGAAATGGGCCGAGGGACTGGTCAAGCCGCCGGCGTGGCGCAGCGACGGAACCGAGGTTCTGTTCGACAGCCCGTGGCTGAGCCTGACCCGGCATCCGGCGACGGCGCCGACGGGGCATGCAGCCGACTACGCCGTCGTGCGGTTCAAGAACGTCGGGACCGGCGTGCTGCCGGTGCATGACGACGGGACGGTGGTGCTGGTGGGCCAGCAGCGGTTCGCCCTGGCCAACTATTCCTGGGAAATGCCCGAGGGCGGGGCGCCCCTGGACGAGGATCCGTTCGACGGGGTCCGGCGCGAACTGGCCGAAGAGGCGGGGCTGGAGGCCGCGCACTGGGCGCCGGCCCTGACGGTCGAGATGTCCAATTCCATCACCGACGAGATCGGCAAGACCTGGATCGCCTGGGGCCTGAGCCCTGCGCCGGTCGCGCCGGACCCGACGGAGATCATCGCCGTGGTCCGGGTGCCCTTCCTGGATCTGCTCGACGAGATCGGGCGCGGGACGGTGCGCGACAGTCTGACGGTGGCGACGGCGTACAAGGCCTATCATATGGCGCAGAATGGAGCCCTGCCTCCGGCGCTGGCGCAGGCCATGCTGGGGCGGGTATGATGTCGCCGAAGGAGCCCGGCATGGCCAAGCTTGAAGTCGTTGCGGAAACCGACAGCGTGTGGCGCCAGCTGCGCGCCTCGGCCGAGGCCGCCGCGCGCGAGGAGCCCCAGCTGGGCTCGCAGATGAATGCGGTCATCCTGTCGCACGACGACCTGGCCGGCGCGCTCAGCTTCCAGATCGCGCGCAAGCTGGCCGACGGGGAAATGAGCGCCATGTCGGTGCGCGAGGTCTGCCTGTCGGCCTTCGTCGCCGATCCGGCCATGGTCGCGGCGGCGGAAGCCGATCTGCAGGCGGTGGCCGAGCGCGACCCGGCGATCCGCAACCTGTTGCAGCCCTTCCTGTATTTCAAAGGCTTCCAGGCGCTGCAGGGGTGGCGCGTGGCCCATTGGCTGTGGGGGCAGGGGCGCGAGACCCTGGCCTTCCATTTCCAGAGCCGAATCTCCGAACTGTTCCAGCTGGACATCCATCCGGCCGCGCGGCTGGGCAAGGGGCTGTTCCTGGACCACGGCACCGGCATCGTCATCGGCGAGACGGCGGTGGTCGGCGACGATGTGTCCATGCTGCACAATGTCACCCTGGGCGGCACGGGGGCCGAACGCGGCGACCGCCATCCCAAGATCGGCAAGGGGGTGCTGCTGGGCGCCGGGGCCAAGGTGCTGGGCAATATCCACGTCGGCGACTACGCCAAGGTGGCCTCGGGCTCGGTGGTGCTGAAGGATGTGCCGTCGGGCTGCACCGTGGCCGGGGTGCCGGCGCGGCTGGTCAACTGCCCCACCGGGGCCGAGCCGGCGCGGACCATGGACCATACGCTGGCGGACGTGGTGTACGACTTCGTGATCTGACGGGTTTCCCTCAACGCCCGACTTCTCTAGGGTCCGCCGCCAACCCAAGACCATGAGGCCCCCCGTGAAAGACACCGACCTGAAGCGTATCGAGGCCCACCTCAAGCGCACCTTCAACACCGGCGGCATCATCGTGAAGGCCCGTCCCAAGCAGAACGACTCGGCCGAAGTCTATGTCGGCGACGAGTTCATCGGCATCGTCTTCGAGGACGAGGACGAGGAAGGCTCGTTCATGTTCGAAATGGCGATCCTGGCCGAAGACCTGCCGGACTAGGGGTTTGATCCCCTCCGGGAATCGCCCTGCGTCAAGTTGCGCGGGGCGATCTTGAGAACGTTCTCAAAAATGGCTTGACGGGCCGCCGCGTCCCGTCCCTAATCCGCGCCGAAGGGCGGCGGATCGATCGCTCGGGAGCAGACGCGCAGGGTGAAGGGTCGGAATGTCGCCATTCCGTCGCGCCTGTCCGCCTGTCTTCCGATCCGTCAGACGCACGCCTCCTGGTTCATCCTGCGAGGAAATCCGATGCGCACGACTGTGTCCCTGATGGTTCTGGCCCTGGCCATGAGCGGCGGCGCCCCCGCCCTGGCCCAGACGGCCGCGGTTCCCGAGGCGGCGCGGGCCCATCCCGCCCTCTGGCCCCAGGCCGCGACCCCGGCCGCGATCAGCGACGCGCGCACCGAGGCCTTCGTCACCGAGCTGATGGCGAAGATGACGCTGGAGGAGAAGGTCGGGCAACTGATCCAGGCCGATATCGGCTCGATCACGCCGGACGACCTGAAGACCTATCCGTTGGGCTCGATCCTGGCGGGCGGCAGCTCGGGTCCGTGGGGCGACGACAAGGCGACGGCGCAGAAGCGGCTGGACCTGGCCCGCGCCTTCCGGGCCGCCAACGAAGCGCGCGGGGGGACGGTGATCCCGCTGATCTACGGCATCGACGCGGTGCACGGGCACAACAACGTCCCCGGCGCGACCATCTTCCCGCACAATATCGGCCTGGGCGCCGCGCGTGACCCGGACCTGATCCGGCGGATCGGGGCGGCGACGGCGCTGGAGGTTGCGGTGACGGGGGCGGAATGGACCTTCGGCCCGACCCTGGCCGTGCCGCGCGACGACCGCTGGGGCCGGTCCTATGAGGGATACGCCGAGGATCCGGAGGTCCAGCGGTCCTACGCCGGGCCGATGACCCTGGGGCTCCAGGGCGAGCTGCAGCCGGGGCGGCCCTTGGCGCCCGGCCATATCGCCGGATCGGCGAAACACTTCCTGGCCGACGGCGGCACCTTCGAGGGCGAGGACCAGGGCGACTTCCGGGGCACGGAGCAGGAGCTGATCGACGTCCACCTGGGCGGCTATGTCCAGGCGATCGACGCGGGCGTGCTGTCGATCATGGCCAGTTTCTCGGGCTGGAACGGCTACAAGCACTCGGGCAACCCGACTTTGCTGACCGACGTGCTGCGCGGGCCCCTGGGGTTCAAGGGCTTCGTGGTGTCCGACTGGAACGCCCACGGGCAACTGCCGGGCTGCACCAATGAGAGCTGCGCCCTGGCCGTCAACGCCGGCATCGACATGCTGATGGCGCCCGATAGCTGGAAGCCGCTGTACGCCTCGACCCTGGCCCAGGCCAAGTCGGGCGAGATCCCGGCGGCGCGGGTGGACGAGGCGGTGCGCCGCATCCTGGTCGCCAAGGTCAAGACCGGCCTGTTTGAGCCGACCCGGCCGATGGAGGGCCGGTTCGAGGAACTGGCCTCGCCGGCGCACCGGGCCCTGGCGCGCGAGGCGGTGCGCAAGTCGCTGGTGCTGCTGAAGAACGACGGCGTCCTGCCGGTCCGCGCCAATGCGCGGGTCCTGGTGGCGGGGACGGCGGCCGACGACATCGGCCAGGCCTCCGGCGGCTGGACCCTGAGCTGGCAGGGGACGGGCAATTCCAACGCCGACTTCCCCCAGGGCCAGTCGATCTGGGGCGGGATCGAAGAGGCCGTGAAGGCGGGGGGCGGGAGCGCGACCCTGAGCGCGGACGGGAGCTTCACCCAGAAACCGGACGTGGCCATCGTCGTCTTCGGCGAGACCCCCTATGCCGAGTTCCAGGGCGACGTGGACAATCTGGATTACGTGCCCAGCGCGCCGCTGGAGACGCTGAAGCGCCTCAAGGCCGCTGGGATTCCGACCGTGTCGGTCTTCCTGTCGGGGCGGCCGATGTGGACCAATCCGGAGATCAACGCCTCGGACGCCTTGGTGGCCGCCTGGCTGCCGGGGACCGAGGGCGGCGGGGTGGTCGACATCCTGGTGGGCGGGGCGGACGGCAAGCCGCGCCATGACTTCACCGGCAAGCTGTCGTTCAGCTGGCCCAAGGATGCGACGGGGACGCCGCTGAACCACGGCCAGCCCGGCTATGACCCGCAGTTCGCCTATGGCTACGGCCTCAGCTACGCCGCGCCGGCGACGGTGGGAATGCTGTCGGAGGAGAGCGGGGTCTCGGCCCAGGCGACCAATCTGGATCGGTATTTCGTCGATGGGCGGTTCGTCTCGCCCTGGAGCCTGCTGCTGAACGACGCCGGGGGACAGACCCGGCCCGGCACGGCCAAGACGGCCTCCAGCCCGCGCGCCGGCGTCGCCTCGCGCCCGGTCGACGACCTGGCCCAGGAAAGCGGCCAGCAGTTCGCCTTTGCGGGGACGGGAGCGGCCAGCGTCGAAATCTGGGGCACGCCTGTCGATCTGACGCGTCAGGCCAATGGCGCCGTGGCTCTGGGCTTCCGCTACCGGGTGGACGCTGCGCCGAGCGCGCCGGTGGCCTTCAAGCTGGGCGGCGGAGCCATCGACCTGACCGGCCTGCTGCGTTCGGCCCCGGTGGGCCAGTGGCGCGAGGCCCGTATCCCCCTGACCTGTTTCCGCACCGACGGCGGGGATCTGTCGAAGGTCGAGGTTCCATTCCACATGGCGACCAGCGGGACGCTGACGGTGTCGGTGTCCGAGATCAAGCTGGACTCCAGCCAGACCGAGACGCGCTGCCCGGCATAAGGGGCTATGAACACCCTAAGCGGAAGCGCTGAGCTTCCGCTTAGGGTGGGAAGCAGACGCTAGCGAACTTCCCATCGAGCAAAGGCGTAGTAGCTATCGCCAGCCGGGGGAAAACTACCATCGGTGCCCTGCGCGGTCGCCCTGAGCTGAACGCGTGTTGCCCATGCGCCGAACGAAGAACCCGGTTCCGACTCGGCGACAAGACTGCACGCCGTCGTCACGCCACCTTCACCGAGGTCGCATTTCAACAGCGCCCATCCCTTGCCGATCCCATCGATGGGCATCGTCGTCATTAGGCTTTGCGGCACTTGCCTCCGGAGCTCGGCAGGGCACCAAAGCCGAGATCCTGTCGTTAGGTCACGCTCGGATAGTTCACAGACGGCAGGTTCAGGCCGCGCTGCGGTAGGCGGTTCCGATTGATAAACAGCGAACAACATCGTGGCGATGATCATCAGCTCTCCTAGGTTCAATCCGCCAACGTCCGCAATGGGTCGAACTGTGACCTGGGGTGCGGTCCGGAAAGCGGACAGGGGTTCGCCAGGCCTGTATTCGTCGAGGAGGGCCCCCGAGCGCCTCCGCTCGCGACCGGAAGGCTTGCGTTCAGGCCGGCGTTTGCAGCGGGTCGAGCGGGAAGGCGACTTCGACGATCAGCCCGTCGGTCGCCCACTGGCGGGTCAGGGCGCCGCCCAGCTGACGGACCACGCTGGCCTTCAGGGAGGATCCGAAGCCTTCCCGGGTCGGCGGAACAACCGTGGGGCCGCCGGTTTCGCGCCACTGGAGCGTCACCTGACCCTCCTTCAGCGTCCAGGTCACCGAGACACGGCCGCCGCCATTGCTGCAGGCTCCGTATTTGTTGGCGTTGGTCGCCAGTTCGTGGAGCAGCATGCTGAGGGGCTGGACCTGTTCGGGCGAAAGCCCGATCTCGGGGCCGTGGGTGTCCACGGTGTCCCTGGGGCAAAGGGCTTCCAGCTCTTCCCTGACCACATCCTCCAGCCGGCCGCCCTCCCAACGCCGACTGGCCAGGGAGGTCTGAGCGCGCGCGAGGGCGCCGATCCGCCCGGCGAGGACGTCCTTGTAGGTCGCGACGTCGTCGGCGCGGGTCCGTCGCGTGAGCGACTGGACGATCGAGAGAACATTGCGCGCCCTGTGATCGACCTCGTTCATCAGCAGCTGGCGGGCCTCCTCGTTGCGCTTCTCCTCACTGATGTCGCGCGCTTCGATGACGGTGCCGATGACCTTCGCCTCGCTGTCGTAGATCGGGCTGGCCGTGAAGGCGACAGGGTAGAAGGAGCCGTCCTTATGAACAAAGACCTCCTCGCCCTGCGTCCCGGCCTGTTCCGGAAAGGCGCGGTCGATGGCGCACTCCGAGAGAGGAAAGGGCGAGCCGTCGGGATAGGTGTGATGAATCACGTCGTGGAGGGGGCGTCCGGTCGTTTCTGCGAAAGCAAAGCCCGTGAGTTTCTCCGCCGCCCTGTTCATGAATACACAGTGCTGGCGTTCGTCCATGAGGAAGACGGCCATGGTCGTGTTGCTCAATATGACATCAAGCCGGGTGGCTGTTTCTCGCAGCGCGGCCTCAACACGTCGATAATCCGTCGTATCCTTGATGGCGGCATAGAAGACCGCGTCATCGCCGTCGTCAAAGAGTTGAAGCTTGACGGACACATTGTATGTGCTGCCGTCCTTGCGTTGGTGGAGGGTGTCGAAGTCAAGTCTGTCGACCTCGCCAGATTGGAGGGGTTTGATCAGTCTCAGGAAATCGGCACGACTGATGTTCGGCTTCAGATCCCAGGGTGTCAGCCGTGAGAGTTCTTCGGAATTATAGCCGAGATTGTCGCGGGCGCCCCTGTTGACGAGTCGAAAGTAGAAGTCGGGCTCGCCGAATATATAGACTTCGCTCGCAGCTTCTTCGACGATGCGCCCGAGGCGCTCGCTGGTCACACCGATAGATTTATTCATGACCAAATCTGCTTCCGACGGGCGCATGACCGTAGATAGTCGCTCGACCCGTGGCAATGGGCTGATGCGACCAGCAATGGTCAAGCTTTCGTCTGAAGCCGGTGATCAGGAGGGAAGAAGTAAACTCTTCTGCGAGAACCGATATTTCCGAACGACGGCGACCCGCCGCCTCACTCCGCGTCGGCGAATGAAGGTCAGGGTGTCTTTCCCGCCCTAAACCGAGAGGGGGGACGCGATCACTCGCTGCGTTCCAGCCCGGCGATAGCCTCAGAGATGTCGTCGGCCTTTTTCTTCAGCACCGCCTGAGCGTCGTAGAGGGCGCGGTTGTAGAAGAAGGGCCCGATCTCGGAACTGAGAAAGTCGATCAGCATCTGGGCCTGAAGGTCGCGCAGTTCGACGTCCAGTTCGTCCCGAAAATAGGGTCGCAGCTTCGCCGCTATCGCGGCGGTTTCCTCCCGACTGAAGTTGATCGGCTTCATCACGCCACCTCGGCGAGCGCCTCTTCCGCCGCGACCCAGGCCACCTCGGCGGCGTCCAGGTCGGCTTGCGTCTTTGCGCGGGCGCGGGTCAGGCCTTCCAGGGCCTTGGGGTTGTTGACGGCGGCGTTGGCCATATCGTCGTCGATGCGGGCGATCTCGGCGGTCAGGCGGGCCATGGTCTCTTCGGCCTTCTTGACCGCGTGACGCAGGGTCGAGGGCGAAGGGCCGGATTTGCGGTCGTTCTTCTTGCCCTTGTTGTTCTGGGCGGCGGGAGCGGCGGCGGCCTCTTCCTTCTTGATCTGGCTGGGCTTGGCGATGGCCTGTTTGGCGCGGTCCAGCACGAACCTGGCGTAGTCGTCCATGTCGCCGTCGAAGGGTTTCACCGTGCCGTCGGCGGCCAGCCACAGCCGGTCGGCCACCATCTCCATCAGCGAACGGTCGTGGGTGATCAGGATGACGGCGCCGGAATAGTCGTTCAGGGCGTCCAGCAGGGCGCGGCGGCTGTCGATATCCAGGTGGTTGGTCGGTTCGTCGAGGATCAGGACGTGGGGCGCATCCATAGCCACCATGTTCAGTAGCAGGCGGGCGCGCTCGCCGCCCGACAGGCTGTCGACCGTGGTCTCCTGTTTTTCATAGCCCAGGCCGAACTGGGCCAGTTTGGAGCGGCGGGCGCTTTCGGGGGCGTCCGGCATGGCGCGGCGGATGATCTCCAGCGGCGTGTCGGTGGGGTCCATCGCCTCGATCTGATGCTGGTGGAACCAGCCCACGCGCATCTTGCGGTCGCGGTGCAGTTCGCCCTCGGACACGTCGAGGGCGCCGGCGATCATCTTGGCGAAGGTGGACTTGCCGGCGCCGTTGACGCCCAGCAGACCGATACGGTCGTCCAGGTCCATCCGCAGGTTCAGATTGCGCAGGATCGGCTTGCCGACGTCATAGCCGACATTGGCCCGCTCCAGCCGGATCAGCGGCGGGGCCAGGGGGCGCGGCGGCGAGGGCAGGGTGAAGGGGGCGACGCGCTCCTCGATGGTGGTGGCCACGGGCTGCATCTTCTCCAGCCGCTTCATCCGCGACTGGGCCTGGGCGGCCTTGGAGGCCTTGGCCTTGAACCGGTCGACGAAGGCCTGGAGGTGGGCGCGTTCGGCGTCCTGCTTGGCCTTGGCCGACAGCTGCAGCCGGGCCTTTTCGGCGCGAGCCTTTTCGAAGGCGTCGTAGTTCCCGGTGTAGAGGGTCAGGGTGTGGTTCGCGAGGTGCAGGATATGGGTGCAGACCTCGTTCAGCATCTCGCGGTCGTGGGAGATGATCAGGGCCGTGTGCGGGTATTTCTTCAGCCGCGCCTCAAGCCACAGGGCGCCTTCCAGGTCGAGGTAGTTGGTCGGTTCGTCGAGCAGCAGCATGTCCGGCTCGGCGAACAGGGCGGCGGCCAGGGCGACGCGCATCCGCCAGCCGCCCGAGAACTCGGACATGGGCCGGGCCTGGTTCTCCTGGTCGAAGCCCAGGCCGACCAGGATTTCGGCGGCGCGCGCGGGGGCGGCGTCGGCGTCGATCTCGATCAGGCGGGCCCAGATCTCGCCCATCTCTTCGGGGGGCGCCGTCTCCAGCCGGCCCAGCAGGGTGTGGCGTTCGACGTCGGCCTCAAGAATGGTGTCGATGACGCTGACGGGGGTGGCCGGGTGCTCCTGGTCGACCGAGCCGATGCGGGCGGTCTTGGGCAGGCTGATCTCGTCGCCGTTGGCGTTCAACTCGCCCAGGATCAGCTTGAACAGGGTGGACTTGCCGATGCCGTTGCGGCCCACCAGGCCGACCTTGGCGCCGGGCGGCAGGCTGACGGAGGCGTCCACGAGGAATTTGCGGCCCCAGGCGTTGAAGGTCAGGTCGGTGATCTGGAGCATGGGAGGCGCAATGGACTTTCTGACCGGTCATCTCTATATGACCAGTCATGACGTATGATCTTGTTAGCGGCGAGGTCGTCATAACGGCCACGGAGTTCAAGGCCAAGTGCCTGGACCTGCTGGATCGCGTGAACTCGGGCGAGATCCGCAGGGTTCGCATCACCAAGCGCGGCAAGGAGGTGGCGGTGGTCGCCGGTTCCGCTGCGCCAGAGGATAGAGGCGACTTCATCGGCTGGCAGGCTGGAAGCGTCGATCTGCCGGACGATCTGGACATCGATGGTCCAATCTATGACCCCGAAGTGGATGGCGTCTGTGATCCGATGAGCGGTCTGCGTTGAGCTTGAAGCCGACAAGGGCCGTGGGGCGAGGGCTGGGGGCTCTGTCCAAGGCGGGGCAGTCCAAAGCGGCGATACTGTTGGACACCAACGCGATCATTCGGGCGCAACTGGATCGCGATTTGCGACCTGAGGCCCGTGCCGCGATACAGGCCGCGCAGGCCGAAGACGGAATCCTCGTGTCGGTGGTCTCCGCTTGGGAGATCGGTCTGCTTGCGCGAAATCGGCAAAGCCCGACGGGACGACTGTTTCAACCCGACGCCGCGACATGGTTCGACAATGTCCTGAGCGCGCCGGGCGTCTGGATGGCTCCGATGAACCACCAGATTGCGTTTGCCGCGTGGAACCTCCCGGAGCCGATCCACGGCGATCCAGCGGATCGACTGATGATCGCTATCGCTCGCGAACTTGACGTACCGTTGATCACCCGCGACCGCGCCATCCTCGACTATGCCGCCGCCGGTCACGTGCGCGCCATCGCCTGCTGATAAGACGGGCTTGGCGCGGGGGCGGGGCGTCGCTATAAGCCCGCGACCTTATTCTCCCTAACAAGAAGTCAACTCCCATGACCGAACGCACCTTCTCGATCATCAAGCCCGACGCGACCCGCCGCAACCTGACCGGCGCGATCAACGCCGTGATCGAAGGCGCCGGCCTGCGCATCGTGGCCCAGCGTCGCGTCAAGCTGTCGACCGACCAGGCCAAGAAGTTCTACGAAGTCCACGCCGAGCGTCCGTTCTACGGCGAGCTGGTCGAGCAGATGACCGCCGAGCCGGTCGTCGTCCAGGTGCTGGAAGGCGAGAATGCCGTGGCCGCCTATCGTGAAATCATGGGCGCCACCAACCCGGAACAGGCCGCCGAAGGCACGATCCGCAAACTGTTCGCCCTGTCGATCGGCGAGAATTCGGTCCACGGTTCGGACAGCCAGGACAACGCCAAGATCGAGATCGCCCAGTTCTTCACCGACGACCAGATCGTCGGCTAAGGCGCTCAAGTCGCGAGGGACCGCGTCCCGACCTAGCGCAAAGTCGGCGCTCAAGTCGCGTTCCGCAGCTCGCAACAGCGACTGAGACATTAAGGCCCGCGTCCGGAACCGGACGCGGGCCTTTTCGTTGGGTCAGTCTCGTCTCAGTCCCCCCGGAGTAGCCTTATGAAAACCCTGCTGAAACTGACCCCCGTCATCGGCGCCGTGGCCTTACTGGCCGCCTGTGGCCAGACCATGGAACAACGCGCCGCCACCGGCGCCCTGGGTGGCGCTGTCGCCGGCCAGGTCGTTGGCGGCAACACCGGTTCGACCGTGGCGGGCGCCGCGATCGGCGCTGTCGCCGGTGCAGCGACCACGCCGAAGTAAGACCTTCAGCCCTGTGCTGAAAAAGCCCAACGGCTGAAAAAGAAAGGCCCGGAGCGATGCTCCGGGCCTTTTCCGTTCGGGCTGCGTGACCGCTTACCAGATGCGGGCGCGGGCCTCGGGGGCGATGTAGGCCTTCTGGTCGGGCGAGACGCCGAAGGCGGCGTACCAGGCGTCGATGTTGCGCGGCGAGGTGGCGGCGCGGACCGAGCCCGGCGAGTGCGGATCGGTGGTCAGCTGTTCCTTCAGCGCCGCCTCGCGCGACTTCTCGCGCCAGACCTGGGCCCAGCCCAGGAAGACGCGCTGGTCGCCCGACAGGCCGTCGATCACCGGAGCCGGCTGGCCGTTCAGCGACTTGTGGTAGGCGTCCAGCGCTAGCAGCAGGCCGCCCAGGTCGGCGATGTTCTCGCCCATGGTCAGGTCGCCGTTGACGTGAACGCCGGGCAGGGGCTCCAGGCTGTTGTAGATGTCGCCCAGAACCTTGGCCCGCGCCTCGAAACGGGCGGCGTCTTCCGGCGTCCACCAGTCGCGCAGCACGCCGTCGCCGTCGGACTTGCGGCCCTGGTCGTCAAAGCCGTGGGTGATCTCGTGGCCGATGACCGCGCCGATGCCGCCGTAGTTGACGGCCGGGTCCGCGTTCGGATCGAAGAAGGGCGCCTGCAGGATGGCGGCCGGGAAGACGATCTCGTTGCGCGGCGGGTTGTAGTAGGCGTTCACCGTCTGGGGCGTCATACCCCATTCCAGCGGATCGACCGGCTTGCCGATCTTGCCGCGCTGATACGCCCATTCGAACGCCGAGGAGCGTTCGACATTGCCGTACAGGTCGCCGGCGGTCAGTTCGAGACCGTCATACGACCGCCACTTGTCCGGATAGCCGATCTTCACCCCGAACTTGGACATCTTGTAGAGGGCCTGTTCGCGGGTCGCCTCGCTCATCCAGTCGAGCGTCTTCAGCCGTTCGGTCATGGCCGCGCGGATATTGTCGACCAGGGTCTCCATCTGGGCCTTGGACGAGGCGGGGAAGTGCAGGCGGACATATTCCTGGGCCAGGACTTCGCCCAACTGGCCGTCGACCAGGGCCACGCCGCGGTTCCAGCGGGGACGGTTCTCGGGCTGGCCGCGCAGGGTCTTGCCGCGGAAGTCGAAGCGGGCGTCGACGAAGGCCTTGGACAGATAGGGGCTGGCCTGATCGACGATCTGGGTCGCCTCCCACGCCTTCAGGGTCTCGATCGGGGTTTCGGCGAAGACCTGGGCGATGCCCGGGAAGGCCGTGTTCTCCATCAGCACCAGGGTGTCGAGGTTCCCCACCTGAGCGCCGTCGAGGAAGGCCGTCCAATCGAAGCCGGGAGCGAACGTCGCCAAGTCAGCGACTTTGGTGGGGTTGTAGAGCTTGTCGATCTGGCGACGCTCGACCGTGGTCCAGTGTTTCTCGGCGACCTTGGTCTCGAAGGCCAGGATGTCGGCGGCGCTCTGGGCCGGATTGGTCCAGCCGATGGCCGTCAGGGTCTGGGTCAGATAGGCCAGATAGGCCTCGCGCTGGGCGGCGAAGTCCGGCTTCAGATAATAGTCGCGGTCGGGGAGACCGAGCCCGCCCTGGGCCAGATAGGCCGAGTTGATGTTCGGGTTCTGAAGGTCCTCGAAGACCGCGACGCCGAACAGGGAGCCGCCGAAGCCGGAATGGCTGGCGCCCATCAGGCGGGCCATGGCGGCGTGGTCGGTCACGGCCTTCACGGCGGCGAGGTCGGCGGCCATGGGCGCGGCGCCCAGCTGTTCGACGCGGGCCTCGTCCATGAAGCTGGCGTAGAGGGCGCCGACCTTCTGGGCGTTGGCGTTGACCGGATTGGCGGCGCTGGCCTCGATGATCGAGCGGAGCTGGGCCTGGGCGTTCTCATAGAGGACGTCGAAGGGACCGAACCGGGCCTTGTCGGCGGGGATCTCGGTGGTGCGGAGATAGGTTCCGTTGGCGTATTCGTTGAAGTCGTCGCCCGGCTTGACGCTGGTGTCGCGGCCGGCGAGGTCAAAGCCCCAGGCGCCGAAGGGGGCGGGGGCGCCGTGCGCGTCGTGCGAATGGTCCTGGGCCGAGGCGCCGCCGGTCAGGGCGACGACGATACAGGCCGAGCAGGCGGCCATAAGGCGAATACGATTCATGAAGGATAGGGTCCCGATTTTTGTCGGCCGCACCTTTGCGCCGGTGCGGCGGCCTGTCGCATGAAGTTTTCGTAATCCGGCGAGAGGTGGTTCTCGGTGGATGCGGTCAGCGGCCCACGCCTGAACCTCATCGCCTTCCCTGGAAGTCGTCCATCGAATGATAGACGCCCAGCCAGCGCCCGCCGATCAGGTCGAACCATCGTACCGGCAGAAGACCGCGGACCAGGGGCAAAAGGTTCACAATCCACGGCAGTCGCAGAACGATCCTGTCCGTCTTGATCGCCGCGACGATCCGATCGACGACCTTGTCGGGTCTGAGGATGGGGATGACGGGCGAACGCACGCCCTGGAACATGCCGGTGTCGATGTAATAGGGCATGACGGTCGTGACCTTCACGCCGGTCGCCTCTTGCTCCATTTCGATGCGCAGGGAATCGGACCAGCCGATCACGGCCCATTTGCTGGCGCAGTAGACCGACATTTTGGGGTTGGAAACCAGGCCGGCTGCGGAGGCGATGTTGACGATATGGCCGCCGCCCCGGGCGATCATGCCGGGCAGGACGGCGTGCGCCACATACATCGGCGCCAGCGCGTTCACATCCATGGTTCGCGCGATGTCGTCGGGGCTGTGGGCGACGAAGGGCCGACCGGTCACCACGCCGGCGTTGTTCACCAGTATGTCCACTTTGATCGCGGCCTCGTTCATCTCTTGAACCGTGGCGCGGATACGTTCGGGGTCGGCCAGATCGACCAGATAGGTCGACACGGCGACGCCGTCCCCGGCCAAGTCGTGGGCCAGTCGCTCCATGGCCTCCGCCTGGATATCCCAGAGGACCAGATGCGCGGCGCCCTCAGCGACGAACCTCCGCGCCATCAGCGCGCCGATCCCGGACGCCCCGCCGGTGATCAGAACCGTCTTGCCGCCAATCCTGCTCATGAGAGTCCATCCGTGTCCGCAGTACTCAAGAACTGGAGTATTTGCTCTCATTTGACAAGACTGGTAGTCGAGGAAGCCCTTCGCTCCGTCGTCGCCGAATGAGGCCGGGCGAAGTCCAAGTCACAGGGAGACCCATGGCCGCCAACCCGACGGATGCTCAGGACGGTCCCGGGCCCACCGGAAGCGGGCCTGTGCGGCGGCCGCCGGTCCAGGATCGCGGCCGTCGGCGGGTTGAGCAGATCCTCGACGCCGCCGCCGAAGTGATCGGCGAAATGGGCGTGGACAACGCCACGACCAATATGATCGCTGCGCGGGCCAGTACGTCGGTCGGGGTGCTCTATCGCTTCTTCCCCCACAAGCGCGCGATCATCGAGATGCTGGCGATGCGCTATGTGCACGAGACGGAACAGATTCTGAGCCGTCAGGAGCAGGCGGGCATTGCGGTTTGGCCCCTGCGTCAGGCGGTCGAATGGGTCCTGCATGCGCTGACGGACTTTCATCAGGCCCATCCCGCCTATCAACACGTCTATCGGGCCGTGCGCGGCTCCAGCAGTCCGGAAAGCATCGCATTGCTCGATCACACCCGGGTCGTCGTCGATCGCTTGCTGGCGCTCCGCGCACGGCATGTCCTGCCCCAGGACCGCGAATGGCACGCCACCACAGTGGTCGAGGCGGCGCATGCCCTGGTGGTTCAGGCCTGCGCTCTGACGCCTGACAAACGCGCGCGGCTTATCGAGGAAACCGCCCTGATGCTGACCCGGTACCTGACGCCGGATTATGCGCCTTCGGACCGGGCCTGACGGCGCAGCATGGAGAGGTTCAGGCCCGCGCCAAACCCTTGCAGAAGCTCGTCAGCACCTGCGGATACAACCCATGTTCCCCCGTCTTCACCCGCTCGGCCAAGGCGGCGGGCGTGTCGTCGCCCAGGATCGGCACACGGGCCTGGCCCAGGATCGGACCTTCGTCCACGCCTTCGGTGACCAGATGAATGGTGCAGCCGGCCTCGGCGTCGCCGGCGGCGATGGCGCGGGCGTGAGTGTCGAGGCCGGGATAGAGGGGCAGCAGGCTGGGGTGGATGTTCAGCATCCGGCCCTCCCATGCGCGCACCAGCCACGGCGTCAGGATCCGCATATAGCCGGCCAGGGCGACCACCTCGACGCCGGTCGCGCGCAGGGCCTCGTCAACCGCCCGCTCATGGGCCTCGCGGTCCTTGCCGAACGGCTTGTGGGGGATGGAGACGGTCGCGACGCCCTTGGCCGAGGCGATGGCCAGGCCGCCCGCGTCTTCGATGTTGGACAGGACCAGGGCGACCTCATAGCCGCTGTCGGCGGCCTGACCGGCGTCGATCAGGGCGGCCATGTTGGAGCCGGTCCCGGAGATCAGGACGGCGACGCGGACGGGAGAAACGGCTCGGGACGACATGGCCGCCCCCATGGCGGGGCGGGCGACGCTTGGCAAGGATCAAACGCGATCCGCTCTTGTTGTCCGCCGTGTTCGGACGTTACCGTGTAACGTCGCCCATCCGACGAGGGGTCCTGAGGGGCGGCGGGTACAGGGGATTATCGCATGAAGAGACTGATCTGCCTCGCGGCCATGGCTGCGATGCTGGGCGCGCCCGCAGCGTCCTTCGCTCAGGAGAGCGGTTCGAACAGCGGCGCCAGCGGCGGCGCGATGCGCTCGGCGACCGACCGGTTCCGCAACGCCAACGCCGACGCCATCGAAAAGGACTGGGCGCGCGCGCCGGTCAAGGAGGCCGAGGTCACGACGGCCCATTCGGTCAACGCCCATGGCAAGACCCTGCGGTATCACGCGACGGCGGGGACGCTGACGATCCGCGACGACGCGGGCATGCCGACGGCCAGCCTGTTCTATACCGCCTATACGCTGGACGGTCAGCCGGTGGGGACGCGGCCGGTGACCTATCTGTACAACGGCGGGCCGGGCTCGCCGACGGTGTGGCTGCACATGGGCTCGTTCGGGCCGATGCGGGTCCAGACCGACGAGCCGACGGTGGTGCGGCCCGCGCCCTTCGCCTTTGGTCCCAACGATATGACCCTGCTGGACCAGACGGATCTGGTCTTCATCGACATGGTGGGGGCGGGCTTCTCGCGGCCGCTGGGCGAGACGGCGGGTTCGGCCTTCTGGGGCGTGGATCAGGACGCCGAC
Source organism: Brevundimonas sp. EAKA (assembly GCF_000698025.1). NCBI lineage: Bacteria > Pseudomonadati > Pseudomonadota > Alphaproteobacteria > Caulobacterales > Caulobacteraceae > Brevundimonas > Brevundimonas sp. EAKA. The sequence goes on from NZ_JMQR01000034.1 coordinate 15,798, forward strand.
GCCTTCGCCCGCGCCATCATGCGCTACACGACCAAGTTCAGCCGCTGGTCCAGCCCGAAATACATCATCGGCGAATCCTACGGCACCCTGCGCACCGGCGCCGTGGCCTTCCAGCTGGAAGACCGGGGCATGTCGCTGAATGGGGTGGTGCTGCTGTCCTCGATCATGAACTACGGTGTGCGTCAGCCGGGCTATCCGCAGAATTTCGTCACCCTGCTGCCGACCTATGCGGCGACGGCCTGGTATCACCGCAAGCTGGCCCATCCGGCGGCGACGGTGGAGGAACAGGTGCAGCGGGCGCGCGACTTCGCGCTCGGACCCTACGCCTCGGCCCTGGCCAAGGGGCATATGATCTCGGACGCCGAGCGCGCCGACATCGTGCGTCAGATGAGCGAACTGACCGGCCTGTCGCCCAATTTCATCGACAACGCCAATCTGCGGGTCGAGCTGAGCAGCTTCCGCAAGGAACTGCTGCGTGACCGGCGCCAGACCATCGGGCGACTGGACACCCGCTATCTGGGTCTGGACGACGACGCCTCTGGGGATTCGCCCGAGGACGATCCCTCCAGCTCGGCCGTGACGGGGGCCTATTTCGGCATCTTCCGCGACTATGTGGCCAATGAGCTGAAGTACGACACCGACGTCGAATACCGGATGTCGGCGCGGGGCCTGCCGGGCTTCAACTGGAACTGGAACCACCGTCCGCCGGTCGGCGGGCCGCAGACGACACCGAATACGGCGGTCGATCTGGCCACGGCGATGCGGCGCAATCCGTATCTGAAGGTGATGGCGCTGAACGGCTATTACGACGCCGCCACCCCCTTCTTCTCGACCGAGTTCGACCTGGCCCAGATGATGCTGGAGCCCAGCCTGAGGCCGAACCTGGAGTTCACCTATTATGAGGGCGGGCACATGATGTACCTGAGCCACGACGCCCTGGTGAAGCTGCACGCCGACCTGTCGCGCTTCTACAGCGAAACGGCGAACGGCGGGGCGCGCTGATACGCAAGAGGGCCGGAGGCGTCGCCGCCTCCGGCCCTTGTTTCATGCGAAACCGGCGCGTCGAAGGATCAGGCCGCTTCCAGCTGTCCGCAGACGAAGGCGACCTCGCCCGCGTTGAGCAGGGCGGCCAGAACCGGCTCGGCGTTTTCGGGCGAGACGATCAGGATGAAGCCGACGCCGCAGTTGAAGGTGCGGCGCATCTCGTGGTCGCTGATGCCGCCGGTTTCGGCCAGCCACTGGAAGACGTGGGGCATGGGCCAGCTGTTCCAGTCGAACGAAGCCTTCAGCCCCTCGGCGATGCAGCGGGGCGGGTTCTCGATCAGGCCGCCGCCGGTGATGTGGGCCGCACCCTTGACCAGGCCCGCCTTCATCAGGGGAAGGACCGGCTTCACATAGATGCGGGTCGGCTCCATCAGGGCCTGGGCCAGGGAGCGGTCCTTGGCGAAGGGGGCGTCGTCGCCCCAGGCCAGGCCGGACTTCTCGACCACCTTGCGGACCAGGGAATAGCCGTTCGAGTGCGGACCCGTGGAGCCCAGACCGATGATGATGTCGCCGGCCGCCTGGCGGTCCAGATAGGGCAGGGCGTGGCCGCGCTCGACCGCGCCCAGGCTGAAGCCGGCCAGATCATAGTCGCCGTCGGTGTACATGCCGGGCATTTCAGCGGTTTCGCCGCCGACCAGGGCGCAGCCGGCCTGGCGGCAGCCCTCGGCGATGCCGGCGACGACGCGGCGGGCGGCGTCGATCTCCAGACGGCCGGTGGCGTAGTAGTCGAGGAACAGAAGCGGCTCGGCGCCCTGGGCCAAGAGGTCGTTGACGCACATGGCGACCAGGTCGATCCCGACGCCGTCATGACGGCCGGTTTCGATGGCGATCTTCAGCTTGGTGCCGACGCCGTCGGTGGTGGTGACGATCAGCGGATCTTCAAATCCGGCGGCCTTCAGGTCGAACAGGGCGCCGAAACCGCCCAGCGACGGCTCCGAACCGGGGCGCGCCGTGGACCTGGCCAGGGGCTTGATGTGTTCGACCAGCATCTCGCCTGCGTCGATGTCCACGCCCGCATCGGCGTAGGTCAGGCCGTTTTCGAGAGGCTTTTGGGTGTCGCTCATGGTGTTCGGGCCTGGAATCGGGGCGGAAATGCAGCGCGGCTCTTGCCACAGGTGGGTTGCGGGGGGCTATAGCATCGGAATGACGCCGATCACCACCAATGAGGCGCTGGCCGATTTTTGCGCCCGCCTCGCCACCGCCCCGTTCATCACGGTCGACACCGAGTTCATGCGGGAAACGACCTACTGGCCCAGGCTGTGCCTGATCCAGGCCGCGTCCGCCGATCACGCCGGGATCATCGATCCCATGGCGGAAGGCCTGGACCTGGAGCCTTTCCTGGACCTGTTGCGCGATCCGAAGATCATCAAGGTCTTCCACGCCTGCCGCCAGGACGTCGAAATCTTCGTGCGACTGGGCGCCATGCCCAGGCCGATGTTCGACACCCAGGTGGCGGCCATGGCGGCCGGGTTCGGCGAACAGGTCGCCTATGATTCGCTGGTGCGGCAGATGCTGCGCGTCGAACTGGACAAGGGCAGCCGCTTCACCGACTGGGCGCGACGCCCGCTGTCGGACAGCCAGCTGGTCTACGCCCTGGGCGACGTGACCCATCTGGCGGCCCTGTATCCCAAGCTGCGCGACCGGCTGAAGAAGGAAGGCCGGCTGGACTGGGTGATGTCGGAGATGGAGAGCCTGATCGATCCGGCCCTTTACGACACCAATCCCGAGAACGCCTGGAAGCGGCTGAAGCCCAAGAAATTCTCGGCCAAATATCTGGCGGCCTTCAAGGCCGTGGCCGTCTGGCGCGAGCGCGCCGCCCAGGAGCGCGACCAGCCGCGCGGCCGAATCCTTAAGGACGAGGGCATCGACGAGGTCGCGCAACAGACCCCCACCGACCCCGAGGCCTTCAACCGTCTGCGTTCGGTGCCCAAGGGCTTCGGCGGGTCGCGCCTGGGCCTGGAGCTGGCCGAGGAGCTGAAGCGCGTCCTGGCCGATCCCGAATCCCATGCGCCCGAGATGGAGCGCCCGGCGCACCGTCAGCCAGCGCCGCCTTCGGTGGTGGAGCTGCTGAAGGTGCTTCTGAAGGCCAAGAGCGACAACGCCGGGGTGGCGTCCAAGCTGATCGCCACCGTGTCCGATCTGGAAAAGATCGCCGTCACCGACGACGCCGATGTGGATGCGTTGAAGGGCTGGCGCCGCCAGATCTTCGGCGAGGACGCGCTGAAGCTGAAGCGCGGCGAGATCGCCCTGGTGCTGAGCGGATCGCGGGTCGAGGTCGTCGAGATCGAGGGGTAGATTTCCTGTCTCCTCCCACTGCGGGGGGAGGAGACCTTCGTCTCCCTAGATTTTCAGACCCAGTCCCATCGCCTCGGCCAGGGCCTTGGCGCGCTTCTTCGTCTGTTCGCCCAGCAGGACGTCGGCGTAGCCTTCAGTGGCTGTCAGCTTCAGTTCGGTCTTGCCGACCGTGGCGGTGGCGTTGGCGAGCAGTTGCGACGACCGACCCGACAGATCGCAGGCCAGGCGGATGGCCAGGCCCAGGGCGCGGGCGCGCTTGGCGGCGTCCTCGTTCAACAGGCGGCTGATGATGTCCGGCTGGGGCGTGGCCGGACCGCCGCCGTAGCGGGCGTTCATGGCGCAGGCGAGGAAGGCGCGCTCCGCATGGCTGACGCCCGCCACGGGCGCACGCAGAACCTGGTCGAAGACCAGTTCCAGACGGTGGTCCGGATGCAGGCGGGCGCCCAGGTCCGACAGGCGGCAGGCGGCGGCGGACAGGACGCCGTCGCGCGCGGCGCCGAAGGCCGACGGCAGGGCCGAGACGACGTCGGAAATCCAGCCGTTCAGGGCGCCGGGCAGGGCGGGGTCGATCCCCTGCCGTCCGCCCAGAGCCGCGCACCCGGCCAGCAGCGGATCGGCCGCCTGGGTCGCCTCGTCCAGGGTTTCGAACAACAGGCCTTCGCGCACCCCCCAGGCGGACATCTCGATCCGCTTCAGGTTCAGGTGCTTGATCAGACCTTCCAGCACCAGGCCGGCGTAGGGCAGGGTTTCGGCCCGCTTCTTGGACACGCTGGGCAGTTTCGCCAGGCTGGCGGCCGACTGTTGCGCGACCAGACGCGCGGTCTCCAGCGCCTCGTCCGCCGTGATCTCGTACTGGTGCACGACCTTCAGCGGATAGGATTTCAGCGCCATATGGACTTGGGCCAGGGTGCGCCAGGCGCCGCCGACGGCGTAGAGGCGGTCGGTCTGGAACTGGGCCGCGACGGGTTTCAGCCTCTGGTCGATGCGGGCCTTGATCCGGTCGGCGTCGAATCCCTTGCCCTCGGCCAGGGCGAAGGGGCCCAGCGGCAGGGTCAGCCCCTGTTCGACGCTGCGCGCCGCGCCAGGCGCGCCGTCCAGACGAGTCAGCTCCAGACTGGCGCCGCCCATGTCGGCCGAGACGCCTTGCGCGTCGGGTGCGCCGGCCAGCACCCCCATGGCGGCGTATTTCGCCTCTTCCTCGCCGGACAGGACACGGATCTGCAAGCCCGTCTCGGCGGCGACGCGCTGGCAGAACTCAGGGCCGTCCCTGGCTTCGCGCACGGCCGCGGTGGCGGCGATCAGGGTGGCGTCGGGGCGAACCCCCTCCAGCACGGCGGCGAAACGGCGCAGGGCCGTCATGGCCATGACCACCCCCTCGGGCGACAGCTTGCCGGTGGTCGGCAGGTCGCGGCCCAGACCGGCCAGGACCTTTTCGTTGAACACGGTCCAGATCGCCCGACCTTCCAGCCGGTAGAGAACCAGACGGACCGAGTTGGACCCGATGTCGATGGCCGCGACGTCGCGGCCGGTAAGCGCCAGATCCGGCATCAGCGGCCGGGACGCTCGTAGCTGAGAACGGACGGCAGGGTCTTCACCTTGCGCCCACGGCCCGACAGGCTGGGATTGGTCATGAAATATTTGTGGGCCGAGAAGGGCCGCTCCGGATCGGCGGGGATGAGGCGGGTATAGCGCCCTTCGGCGTCCAGCACCCAGCTTTGTGCGTCGTCCTTCAGATTGGCGACCATGATCTGGTCCAGCACCTGGTCATGGACGGTGGCGTTGCGGATCGGGGTCATCAACTCGACCCGGCGGTCCAGGTTGCGCGTCATCCAGTCGGCCGAGGAGATGAAGACCTTGGCCTTGTCGTGCGGCAGGTCCTTGCCGTTGGCGAAACAGACGATGCGGCTGTGCTCCAGGAAGCGGCCGACGATGGACTTGACGCGGATGTTCTCGGACAGGCCCGTGACGCCCGGCCGCAGGCAGCAGATGCCGCGCACGACCAGATCGATGCGCACGCCCCACTGGCTGGCCCGGTACAGGGCGTCGATGATCTCGGGGTCGACGAGCGAGTTCAGCTTGACCCAGATGGCGGCGGGCTTGCCCATGGCGGCGGCCGACATCTCCTTGCCGATCAGTTCGATCAGGGTGGACTTCATGTTCAGCGGCGAGACCACCAGGGCTTCAAGCTCGTCCGGCGTGGCGTAGCCGGTGATGTAGTTGAACACCCGGCTGGCGTCGCGGCCCAGGACCGGGTCGCACGAGAACAGGGACAGGTCGGTGTAAATCTTGGCCGTGACCGGGTGATAGTTGCCGGTGCCGAAGTGGCAGTAGGTGCGCAAGGCCTCGCCCTCACGCCGCACCACGACGCTGAGCTTGGCGTGGGTCTTGTATTCGACGAAGCCGAAGACGACGTGGACCCCCGCCCGTTCCATCGCCCGGGCCCAGCGCAGATTGGCCTCTTCGTCGAACCGGGCCTTCAGCTCGACCAGGGCGGTGACGTTCTTGCCGTTCTCGGCCGCCTCGATCAGGGCGGCGACGATGGGGCTGTCCTTGGAGGTGCGATACAGGGTCTGTTTGATGGCGATGACGTTCGGGTCCCGCGCCGCCTGACGCAGGAACTGCACCACCACGTCGAAGCTCTCGAACGGGTGGTGGATCAGCATGTCCTTCTCGCGGATGGCGGCGAAGATGTCGCCGCCGTTGTCGCGGACCCGCTCGGGATAGCGCGGCTCATAGCCCTTGAACTTGAGGTCGGGGTGGCCGCCGGGGATCAGATCCGACAGCTGGGCCAGGCCCAGCATGCCGTCGACCAGCACCACGTCCTGGGGCGTCGCCTCCAGTTCGCCGACGATGAAGTCGCGCAGGTCGGTCGGCATCGAGGCCTCGATCTTGATGCGCACGACCGAGCCCAGGCGACGCTGTTTCAGCGCCTCCTCGAACTCGAGCACCAGGTCCTCGGCCTCTTCCTCGATCTCGATATCGCTGTCGCGGATCAGGCGCAGAAGGCCCTTCTCCAGAATGTCACAGCCGGGGAACAGGTGGTCGATGAACAGCAGCAGCACGTTTTCAAGCGTGATGAACCGCTTGCGACCGGGCGCCGAGCGGCCGTCGGTCGGCAGTTCCCAGAAGCGCCGAACCTGGGTCGGCACGGGCACCAGGGCGTAGAAGGTCTTGGCCTCGCCCTTGCGTTTCAGCTTCAGCGCCAGGGAGAAGCCGAGGTTGGGCAGGAAGGGGAAGGGATGGGCCGGGTCAATGGCCAGGGGCGTCAGGACGGCGAAGAGCTGGTTCAGGAACTCGGGCTCCAGCCGCTCCTTCTCGGTCTTGGTCAGGCGGTTGCGGTCGACCACCTCGATGCCGACGGTCGCCAGTTCCTTCTTCAGCTGGCGCCAGCGCACCTGCTGTTCGGCCATCAGGTCGCCGGCCGAGATATTGATCCGCTCGAGCTGTTCGGCCGGGGTCAGGCCGTCGGCCGAAAGCACCCGCACCCGCTCGCGCAACTGGCCCTTCAGGCCGGCGACGCGGGTCATGAAGAACTCGTCGAGATTGTTGGCCGAGATCGACACGAACCGCAGGCGTTCCAGCAGCGGGTGGTTCGGATTGGCGGCCTCTTCCAGCACACGTTCGTTGAAGGCCAGCCAGGAGATTTCACGGTTGAAGAACCGCGTGGGCGAGGCGATCAGGTCCTCGTTCAGGGCAAGCTGGGGGGCGCGGGAAGCGGGGACTTCCTCGCCCAGGGTGGCGTCGTGGATCGCGGCGTCGGTCATGGCCCGGTTCTCGCGCGCGACTGTGACGGCCGCAAGCGGCCATCGACATTTTCATGGGCGGCCATTCGCCCCGGCCCTCAGTCGGTCTCGACCTCGACGGCGGCGCTCATTTCGTCCAGCACCTGCCGGGCCAGGGCTCGGGTGACGGGGCGGTGCAAGGCGTCCAGACGTTCGACCGCAGTCGCCGCAGTGTCGGCGGACCGGTCCAGCCGCCGCACCAGATAGGCGATCACCTCGTCGGTCGGGGCGATGCTGCGCTCGGCGAACCGGGCGCGCAGAATGGCGGACAGGACCCGGTCGTCCGGCGCCTCGACGGCGACGGTCCGGACCGCGTCCAGGCGTGAGCGCAGATCGGGCAGGGCGACGGACCAGTTCCGCGGGGCCGCGCGCGACACCAGCAGCAGGGCGCCGCCGCCCGTATGGGCCAGATTGATCAGGTGAAACAGGCTCTCGTCGTCCGCATCGCGCGCGCGATCCAACAGGACCGGCCGCCCTTCCAGCTCCAGCGGATCGACCAGGGCCGCCTCGACGCCGTTCAGCGGCACGGCCCCGACCCGTTCGGCCCAGTCGGCGGCCAGCCGGCTCTTGCCCGAACCCGCCGGTCCGTAAAGGGCCAGGACCGAACCGGCGCCGTCCGGCCAGCGCGACAATACGCGGACGGCCTCGGCGTTGCTGTCCGACGACACAAAGGCCTCGCCCGCAAGCGGGCGTTCCAGCGGCAGACGCAGCTGTTCGGCGTTCGGTCGGATCATGGCGCTCTGCGCGGGCATGAGCCTGTCATAGCAGAGGCGGAGACGAACTGCGCAGGCGCATCCTGTTGGTACAGGGGAGCGAAGGCCCGCCCTGTGGACGGAATCAGGCGAATTCGGTCAGGGCGGGGATCAGCTTGCCCGCCTTGAACTCGGTGATCTTATAGTCGGCGAGGCCATGGATCTGGAAAGGATCGTCCTTCAGCAGGGCTTCCAGGTCCTCCTTCGCGCCGCCGCCGCGCACCACCAAGATCCCGCCGGTGCGCGGAACCATGGGGCCGGCGGCGATGATCAGGCCGCTGGCGACATGGATGTCCAGCCATTCGCGATGCTCCACCGTCTTCGCCTCGATGGCTTCGATGGGCTGGGTGTAGGTGATGGTGACGATGAACATGGGCAGCCTTGCGCGGTGACTGGAACCGCTATCGCGCGGCGAGGCGGGGTTTGCAACGGCTGAAACCTTGACTTTCGGGGGGGATAATGCGCCCTACGCCGCTTCGATTTCAGGCGCCTGAGGCGTCAGATTCCACCGCAGAATTCCAGACGGTCCATTCATGCACGCCTATCGCTCTCACACCTGCGGCGCCCTGCGCGCCTCCGACGCCGGTTCCGCCGTCCGCCTGTCCGGCTGGGTGCATCGGAAGCGCGATCACGGCGGCCTGCTGTTCATCGATCTGCGCGACCACTACGGCCTGACGCAGCTGGTGCTGCACCCGGAGACGCCGGGCTTCGCGGCGGTCGAACGTCTGCGCGCCGAAAGCGTGATCAAGATCGACGGTGAAGTCGTCGCGCGCGAGGCGGGGGTGGTGAACCCGAACCTGCCGACCGGCGAGGTCGAGGTTCGCGTCCAGGGCGTCGAGGTCCTGTCGGAAGCCGCCGAACTGCCGATGCCGGTCTTTGGCGATCAGGAGTATCCGGAAGACATCCGCCTGGCCAACCGCTTCCTGGATCTGCGCCGCGAGCGGCTGCACAAGAATATCGTGCTGCGCTCCAGGGTCATCTCTTCGATCCGTCAGCGCATGGTCGGCCAGGGCTTCCTGGAGTACCAGACCCCGATCCTGACCGCCTCGTCGCCGGAAGGCGCGCGCGACTTTCTGGTGCCGTCGCGTCTGCACCCCGGCAAGTTCTACGCGCTGCCGCAGGCGCCGCAGCAGTTCAAGCAGCTGCTGATGGTCTCGGGCTTCGACCGCTATTTCCAGATCGCCCCCTGCTTCCGTGACGAGGACCTGCGCGCCGACCGTTCGCTGGAATTCTACCAGCTCGACGTCGAGATGAGCTTCGTGACCCAGGAAGACGTCTTCGCCGCCATCGAACCGCTGATGCACGGCGTGTTCGAGGAGTTCGGCGAGGGCAAGCCGGTGTCGCCCATCGACGGCGTTCATGTCTTCACCAACGATTTCGGCGAGACGTTCGAGCACAAGGGCTTCGAGCGCCTGACCTACGCCCAGTCGATGGCCTGGTATGGTTCGGACAAGCCGGACCTGCGCAACCCGATCAAGATGCAGGACGTGTCCGAGCATTTCCGCGACGGCGGGTTTGGCCTGTTCGCCAAGATCCTGGGCGCGGACGAGAAGAACGCCGTCTGGGCCATCCCGGCGCCGACCGGCGGATCGCGCGCCTTCTGCGACCGCATGAACTCCTGGGCGCAGGGCGAGGGCCAGCCGGGGCTGGGCTATATCTTCTGGTCGGACGACCAGGGCGCCTGGGGCGGCCCCATCGCCAAGAACCTGGGTCAGGAGCCGACCGAGACCCTGATGAAGTCCCTGGGTCTGGGCCAGGGCGACGCCGCCTTCTTCGTCGCCGGCCTGCCGTCGGTCTTCGCCAAGTTCGCCGGCCTGGCCCGCACCCGCGTGGGCACGGAGCTGAAGCTGATCGACGAGAACCAGTTCAAATTCTGCTGGATCGTCGACTTCCCCATGTTCGAATGGTCGGAAGAAGAGAAGAAGGTCGACTTCAGCCACAACCCCTTCTCGATGCCGCAGGGCGGGCTGGAGGCGCTGGAGACCCAGGATCCGCTGACCATCCGCGCCTTCCAGTACGACATCGTCTGCAACGGCTATGAGCTGTGCTCGGGCGCGATCCGGAACCACAAGGCCGAGATCATGCTGAAGGCGTTCCAGATCGCCGGCTACGACGCCTCGGTGGTTGAGGAGCAGTTCGGCGGCATGCTGAACGCCTTCCGCTACGGCGCGCCGCCGCACGGCGGCCTGGCGCCCGGAATCGACCGCATCGTCATGCTGCTGGCCGGCGAGACGGCCATCCGCGAGGTCATCGCCTTCCCGCTGAACCAGCAGGGCGAGGATCTGCTGATGAACGCCCCGACCGAGGCGGAGGAGCGCCAGCTGAAGGACGTCCACATCCGCACGGCCGTGCCGATCAAGGTCTGATCGGCCACGCCTGATCGCCGAAACGAAGAAGGGGACGCCGCGGCGTCCCCTTTTTGCTGGTCAGTGTTCGGCGGACACGAAGTGGCGCACGGCCGGGGGAGCCGGCGGCGCAGGCGGGGTGCGGATCACCCGGATGGTTCCGCGACAGGCCTGGGGCGTCAGACGACCGGGCAGGCGGGTGGCGCCGTCGCCGCAGGCCTCGCTGACCTGATCCTGGGTCAGGTTGCGCGCCCCGGACAGGTCGGCGCCCCGGATGTCTGTGCGGCGCAGCGAGGCGTCGTTGAAGTCGGCGCGGGTGAAGGTCGCCCCGGTCAGACGGGCGCCGTCCAGGCTGGCGTCACGGAAGGAGGCGTTCGAGAAGTCGCCGCCGGACAGGTTGGAGGCGTTGATCTCGGCGTCGGAGAAGTTTGCGCCGATGGCGTGGACATTGGCCAGGGTGGCGCCGAACAGTTCGCTGTTCGAGAAATTCGCGCCCGCCAGGGTCGCGCCGTTGAAATTCACGCCGTGCAGTTCGGCCCCCGACAGGTCGGCCCGCGACAGGTTGGCGCGCACGAAGGACGAGCCCTGGGCCTCGGCCCCCGTCAGGACGGCGCCGGTGAAATTGGTCGAGGTGAAGTTGGCCCCGACGATCTCGACCCCCGTCAGATTGGCGCGGCTGAAGTCGCTGCCGGTGAAGTTGGAGCCGACCATTTCCGCGCCGCGCAGATTGGCGCCGACCAGGGTGGCGTTCATGAAGCTGGCGCCGGTGAAGGTGGCGCCCGACAGGTTTCGGCCCGACAGTTCGCAGCGATTGCACGAACCGCCCAGGGACACCGACCGGGCCACGTCGCGATCCTGGACCGTCATCTCGATCCCGGCGAAGGCGGGGGTGGCGAGCATCAGGCCCGCAGCCGCGATCAGCGCGGATTTCAATCGGATGGGGGTTGGGCGGGCGATCTGTTTCACGCAGTCTGAATGCCCCGAAACACCGGCCATACCTACTTAAATCGAGGTAATTTCGTTAAATCCCGGCAAGACGGATGGCCGTCAGCAGGCGGGAATACGTAGGTTTCCGGACAGAATGGTCGAGCCGTCGCCGCAGGCGCGGTTCAGCTGACCCTGGGTCAATCCGGCGGCGCGCGACAGGTCGGCGCCGGACAGGTTGGTCCCGATCAGCTTTGCGCCCGCGAAGTTCGCGCCTTGCAGATAGGCGCCGACGAAGCTGGCGTTGGTCAGGTCTGCTCCTGAGAAGTTGGAGCTGGAGAAGACCCCGCCGTAGGCCTCGACGTCGCGCATGTCGGCGTTGGAGAAACGGGTGCGGTTCATCACGCTGAGGCTGAGGTCCGCCTGGCGCAGGCGCGCGCCGGACAGGTTCAGGCCGCGCGCCTCAAGACCGGAGAAATCACCCTGGAACAGGTTGCAGCCGGCGCAGGATGCGCCGCGTTTCACGCTGGCGATCTGGCTGGCGTTCTGCGCCAGAACAGGGGTGGCGGCGGTCGCAAATACGGCGACGGCGATGGACAGGGCAGTCAGGCGGGACATGGGGTCGCTCCAGCGAAAACGTCGCGTGGCGGCACTCTAGAGCCCAGCCGTTAACTTAGCCCTGATCGCCGCCGTGAACCGCCCGGGCGTCTCCGCAGGTGTCGCAGACCCAGACGCCGCCGCGATTCTGCAGGCTGAAATCGCCGCAGGACGGACAGGCGACGGCCTCGGTGTTGGCGACGACCTTCGGTTCAGGCTCGGCCTTCTTGCCGAAGGGCAGGACCACGAGATTGTCGGGCGCCGAACCGCGGGCGAAGCCCTTCGAGATGAAACGGGCGGCGGGGACGGCCTCTCCCCCCTCCGCCTTGCCGTGACCCAGACCGTCGGCGTTCAACTCGTCTGGGCCGGCGTTGGCCAGTTCGTGGCGGTCCAGATAGGAGACGCCCAGCTCGCGGAAGATATAGTCCAGGATCGAGGTGGCCGAGCGGATCGAGTCATTGCCCGTGACCCGCCCCGCCGGCTCGAACCGGGTGAAGACGAAGGCGTCGACGAACTCGTCCAGCGGCACGCCGTACTGAAGTCCGATCGAGATGGCGATGGCGAAATTGTTCATCAGGCTTCGGAAGGCGGCGCCTTCCTTGTGCATGTCGATGAAGATCTCGCCCAGTTCGCCGTCGTCGTATTCGCCGGTGTGGATATAGACCTTGTGCCCGCCGACGGCCGCCTTCTGGATATAGCCCTTGCGCCGATCGGGCAGTTTGCGGCGCGCGCGCTCGCGTTCGACCACACGTTCGACGACGCGCTCCTGCGGCGCGGGCGTGGGAGCGGGGCGGGGCGTTTCGAGGCGCGGAGGCTATTCCCTATAAACAGGCCCCAGC
>NZ_JMQR01000035.1:0-27683 GCF_000698025.1 Brevundimonas sp. EAKA
CGGTCAGGCTGAGGCGACGCCGTCGCTCGTCCATCGGTTCGGTCGTGCGGAAGCGCCATTCCGGGATGCTGGTGACCAGGACGACGCCGCCGGGATCCGCCACCCAGGCGGGTTCGCCCGAGCCGCGCCATTCGGCCTCCAGGTCGTCGAACTCGACCTTCAGCACAACCACGCCCAGGGGCGCGCCGTCCGCTGAGTCCACACGGCGCGACAGATAGAGGCCGGGTCGGCCGCTGCGGGTGCCCAGGGCGTAGAACTCGCCTTCGGCGTCGCGCATCGCATTGATGAAATAGGGCCGGAACTCGTAGCGCGAACCGACGAAACTGGTCGAGGCCCGCCAGTTGCTGGACGCCAGGGTCAGGCCCCGCGCGTCCAGCACATAGATGACGGCGGCGCGGGTCTGGGACGCCAGCCGCTCCAGCTTGCGGTCCACCCCGTTCACGGCCTGGGCGCTGGGCGTGGTCAGCAGGGCGGCCACATCGGGATCGCCGGCCAGGACGATGGGGATGGCGCGCTGCTTGTCCAGTTCGCTGCGCAGCACGGCGGCGTGCAGGGCGGCGCCGGCCGTCGCCTGGCGTTCCAGTTCGCCGGTCGCATCGCGCCGCGCGGCCTCGCCCGCGACGCCCGCCAGCACGGCGCTCGCCGCCAGCCAGCCAAGCGTCAGCAAGACCCAGGGCTGTCGAGCGATACTCGAAAGTCCTTCGATAGTCAGGCGCGGCGACGAACGAGTCATGCGCCTATCTGTGCGACATTTCGCACGACTAGGCCATCGTCTTGTGCGTCCAGCCGCACTGCCGATCCCGATTCTGGGAGGATCGCTAGGATATTTTGTTGAAAAAACAGCCTTCTAGACTGTCTTTCGAAGGGGTTTGGAAGCGGCTTCACCCTGCCGGACACTGGACCTCGGAGCCTCGCCGCAGACGTGGGGCCCGTCGAGGAAACCGCGGGATGGTCCCGCAGTGACAGGAGCCTTCCGTGATCGCGCTTCCCTCCACCGCAGAACCGGCCGTGCGTCGGCCCTTTTACCGGCATCTGTATTTCCAGGTTCTGACCGCCATCGTGGCCGGCGCGATCATCGGCCATTTCTGGCCCAGCTTCGGCGAAAGCCTCAAGCCGCTGGGCGACGCCTTCATCAAGCTGGTGAAGATGATCATCGCCCCGGTCATCTTCCTGACCATCGTCACCGGCATCGCCGGCATGAGCGACCTCGGCCGCGTGGGGCGCGTGGCGGCCAAGGCCTTCGCCTATTTCCTGACCTTCTCGACCCTCGCCCTGATCGTCGGCCTGATCATCGCCAACCTGGTCCAGCCGGGACGCGGCCTGAACATCGATCCGGCCACCTTGGATGTCGGCGCCGTCGCCAAATATTCGGAACAGGCGCATGAGACGACCATCACCGGCTTCCTGATGGGCATCATCCCGGACACGATGGTTTCCGCCTTCTCCGAGGGCAATATCCTTCAGGTCCTGTTCGTCTCGGTGCTGTTCGGCCTGGCCCTGGCCCTGGTCGGCGATGTGGGCAAGCCGGTGCTGAGCTTCCTGGAATCGATCAGCCACGCCTTCTTCAAGCTGGTGGCCATCCTGATGAAGGCCGCGCCCATCGGGGCCTTCGGCGCCTTCGCCTTCACCATCGGCAAATATGGGATCGGCTCCATCGCCAATCTGGCCGCGCTGGTCGCCACCTTCTACCTCACCGCCGTCATCTTCGTGGTCGGCATCCTGGGCCTGGTCGCCTGGGCCAACGGCTTCAACATCCTGAAGCTGATCCGCTATCTGAAGGAGGAACTGCTGCTGGTCCTGGGCACCTCCTCGTCGGAAGCCGCCCTGCCGTCGTTGCTCAGCAAGATGGAACGCGCCGGCGCCTCCAAGTCGGTCGTCGGCCTGGTCGTCCCGACCGGCTATTCGTTCAATCTGGACGGCACCAACATCTACATGACCATGGCGGCCCTGTTCATCGCCCAGGCCCTGAACATCGAGCTGACCCTGCAGCAACAGATCCTGCTTCTGCTGGTCGCCATGCTGTCCTCCAAGGGGGCGGCCGGCATCACCGGCGCCGGCTTCATCACCCTGGCGGCGACCCTGTCGGTGGTTCCTACCGTTCCGGTCGCGGGCATGGCGCTGATCCTGGGCATCGACCGGTTCATGAGCGAGTGCCGGGCCCTGACCAACTTCATCGGCAACGCCGTGGCCACCATCGTCGTCGCCCGATGGGAGGGCGAACTGGACCGGGACGCCTTGCACGCGGCCTTGAACGGTCCGTCGCAGCCGATCGCGGCCCAGCCCGATCCGGCGGCCGGCCCCGGCGACAAAGAGCTGGTCACCGCCGACTGAGTTCCTTCCTGCACAGGCGCCGTCGCGAAAGCGCGGCGCCTGTACTGCATCCGGCGCCTTGCCCAACGCTGATACGCATTTCTGCTTATAGCCATTTGGGCCTTCCTTAACAGTCGCACCCTATGAGCGTTATTCATGATTATTCACCGCTCCCTCGCAGCGGGTGTCGGCCTCGCCGCGCTCGCCACCTCCGCCTTCGCCCAGTCGTCAACGCCGACGGCGGAAGAAATCGCCGCCCTGCGCGCCCAGGTGCAGGCCCTGTCCGCGCGCCTCGAACAGCTTGAGGCCCAGTCGCAGGTCCACGCTCAGACGGCCGCCGCCGCGCCCGCTGCCGCGGGAACGCCGGCTCCGGCCGCCGCCGCCGCGCCGCGCCCGGTCGTCCAGGCCGCCAGCGCGCCCTCCAGCGTCGATTGGTCGAGCGGCCTTCCCGAACTGCGCAGCCCGGACGGCGGCTTCACCTTCAAGCCGCGCATCCGCGTCACGGCCGACCTGTCCAACACCTTCGGTTCGGACTTCGACGGCCGCAACCTGACCACCACCGAACTGCGCGGCCTGCGCCTGGGCGCCCAGGGCAAGACCCCCGGGGGCTTCAGCTACTGGATCGAAGGCGACATCGCCGACAATGCGATGAGCGTCGCCAACGCCTTCATCGCCTATAGCCGCAAAGTGGGCGGCCGCGATCTCGAGGTGTCCGTCGGCCAACGTCTGAACGACCGCTGTTTCGAATGCGGCACGGCCGAGGATGTGGTTCCGTTCCTGGAGCGCAGCATGGCGATCTCGACGGTGGGGCCGGAGCGCGGCTCCTACGGCGTCGGCGTGACCTCCAAGCTGATCGGCAGCGTCTGGCACGCCTCGTTGTCATTGACCGGCGACGCGATCAGCAGCGGCACGACGAATGACTCCGTCACCCTGATGGGCCGCACCCACTGGTCGCCCTTCAAGACCGACGACGGCTTCCTGCACATCGGCGGCTGGGGCTTTATCGAGGATCTGACGCCGAATGCATCGGTGGGTTCGCGCAGCCTGGTGGTCTCGTCGCGCGGTAACGACAATCTGCGTCTCTCGGCCGGAACCTATGCCGATCCGAAGGGCAGCAAGGGCCTGGGGCTGGAGCTGGGCGGCGTGCATCGCTCGGGCTGGCTGATGGCCGAAGGCGGCCGGCGTGTGCTGGAGACCGCCGCGCGGGACTTCGACCAGGACGGCTATAGCATTTCGGCGGGCTTCTTCATCACCGGCGAGAAGCCGCCCCTTTCGCCCCGTACCGGCACCTGGGCGCGTCCCAAGGTGCTGAAGCCGCTGGGCGTCGATGGTTACGGCGCGGTCGAAATCGTCGGCCGCTATGACACCGCCGACTACAGCGACAACCCGACCGGGGGGGAAGCCGACACCTGGCTGTTGGGCGTCAACTGGTATCCGACGAACAACACCCGCGTCTCCACCCACTGGAGCGCCTGGTCGGTCGATAACCGCACCGGGACCTTCGTCGGCGAAGACAGCGGCAACACCGCCACCGTCCGCGTCCAGACCGCCTTCTAGACCTAATCCGCCCGGAACGGTCCGCCGTTCCGGGCTTGCGCTCCAAAGCCGCCGAGATGATCGCATGAACCCGAAGAACATCCCGATGCAGCGGAAACTGGCGATCGCCTTCGCCCTTCTGCTGACCGTAGCGGCCGCCATGATCGGGGCGGTCTTTTTCCAGCTGTCGGAGATGAAGACAGCGGCCGAACTGAACGCCGAGAGCAAGTCGATCATCGACCACACCCATGTGGCCGAGAAGGGCGTCATTCGCCTGAACTCACAGATGCGCGGCGTGCTGTTGACCGGAAACGCCGATTATCTCGAAGTTTACCGCAAGGGCTGGGAACAGTTCGAAGCCTCGGTCGCCGCTCTGGGCGCCGCCAACCTGACGCCGGAAGAGCAGGCGCTGGTTGAGAAGGCCAAGACCGACGCGGCCGCCTGGCGCACCGAGTTCGGCACGCCGCTGACCGAAGCGGCGCTGGACCCTTCGCGTATCGAGGCCGCGCGCCGCGTGGTGATCGATTCCGGCGATCGGGTGCGGGTCACCCACATCACCAAGGCCGTCACCGAAATCCGCGATATGGAGATCGAGCGGATGAACGTGCGCGACGCCGAACAGGCGTCGGCGATCACCGCCTCCTTCATCGCCCTGGCGGTCGGGGGGCTGATCCTGGTCGCCGCCGCCGTCTTCCTGGGCGTGCAACTGTCCATCCTGATGGTCGCGCCCGTCCGCCGCATGACCGGCGCCATGTCGGTCATGGCCAACGGCAAGCTGGACGTCGCCATCCCCGACACCGACCGCAAGGACGAGGTCGGCGCCATGGCCCAGGCCATGCAGATCTTCCGCGACAACAGCCTGCGCGCCAAGGCGCTGGAGCTCGAAACGGAAACGATGCGCGACGAGTCGGAAGTCGAGCGTCGGCGCCGCGAAGCCGCCGCCGCGCAGGAAGCGGCCGAGAATGCGGTCGTGATCGAAAGCCTGGGCAAGGGGCTGTCCGCCCTGGCGGACGGCGATCTGCTCTACCGCATCGACGCGCCCTTCCCGGCGCGCAGCGAGGTCCTGAAAACCGATTTCAACCGTTCGATCTCCCGTTTGGAAGAGACGGTCACCGGCGTGCTCGGCTCGGTCCGCGGCATCGACTCCGGCGCCGGCGAGATCAGTCAGGCCTCCGACGACCTGTCGCGCCGCACCGAACAACAGGCCGCCAGCCTGGAAGAAACCGCCGCGGCCCTGGACGAGATCACGGTCACGGTCCGCAAGACCGCCGAGGGCGCCACCCAGGCCGCCACGGTCACCAGCGGCGCCCGCCAGAGCGCCGAGGCCTCGGGCGCGGTCGTGATGAACGCCGTCCAGGCCATGCAGAAGATCGAGGACGGCTCACGCCAGATCAGCCAGATCGTCGGCGTGATCGACGAGATCGCCTTCCAGACCAACCTCCTGGCCCTGAACGCCGGGGTCGAGGCGGCGCGGGCCGGCGAGAGCGGACGCGGCTTCGCGGTGGTCGCCTCTGAAGTGCGGGCCCTGGCCCAGCGCTCGGCCGAGGCCGCCAAGGAGATCAAGACCCTGATCAACAGTTCGGGCGCTGAGGTCGAGAACGGCGTGCGCCTGGTCAGCGAGGCCGGTTCGGCCCTGCAGGCCATCGCGTCCCAGGTCAACGACATCAGCAATCTGGTGGTCGAGATCGCCGCCTCCGCCAAGGAGCAGGCGACCGGCCTTCACGAGATCAATGTCGCCGTCAACCAGATGGACCAGGTCACTCAGCAAAATGCTGCGATGGTCGAACAGGCGACGGCGGCCAGCAACGCCCTGCGCCAGGAGACCGCCGAACTGTCGGCCCAGGTGTCCTTCTTCCAGGTCTCGGGCGGAAAGCCGGTCTCAGCCGCGCCCGCAGCCCCGTCCGCGCGCTCTGCGCCCCGCCCGGCCCCTCGCCCGGCCCCGCGTGCGGAACAGCGCGTGGTCAAGGTCGCCAACGGCCGCGACATGACGGTCGGTTCGAACGACGACGGCTGGGAAGAATTCTGATCAGAAGGGGGCGGGACCAAGGGTCCGCCCCGCCCTGTCATCGGACGTGCAAGACCCGAGTCCAACCCTGTTGAACGCGCCGTCGATCCGTTTCCGTCGCACAAGTTCAGGCTGTGTGGGGTGCATGCAACGCTTTCCAAAACGTCATGAATTCCGCCGCTTTCCAGCCATGTTTTTCACGCCCAAAGGGCCCGAAATCTACATTCTGGAACACGGTTTTCATGACTCCGACCGCGCTCATGCTGCTCGCACTCGCTCCGACCGCCAGCGCCGCCGATATCCAGCCTTTGCAGCAGGAAGAGGTGACGACGGTCCTGCCCGACATCGAGGTGACGGCCGCCAAGCGCGGCGTGGCCCTGGGCGGGCAGGAACCGATCGTCTCGTATGACGCCGCCCAGATTCAGGCCTTCGGCGCCACCAATATCGGCGAATTGGTGACCCTGCTGGAGGCCCAGACCCGCAGCGCGCGCGGCGGGTCCCCGGTCTTCCTGGTCAACGGCCGTCGCATCTCCGGCTTCCGTGAAATCCGCGGCATTCCGCCCGAGGCCATCGAGCGGTTCGACGTCCTGCCGGAAGAGACGGCCCTGTCCTACGGCTACAGCGCCAACCAGCGCGTCGTGAACATCGTGCTGAAGGCCGACTTCCGCTCGCTGACCGCCTCGGTCAACGTCAGCCGGTCGGACCAGGGCGGCCGGACGACGACGGCAAGCGAGAACAACCTTCTCAAGATCGCCGGGGCCGACCGCTGGTCGCTGGACATCAACGGCGAGAGCAGCAACGCCCTGTACGAGACCGAACGCAATATCGACCGCACCGACTCGAACAGGGTCGACTCGGCGGGCGACAACGGCGAGCGGAACGCCTATCGCACCCTGCTGCCGCGCGCGGCCGAGGCGTCGGTCGCGGGGACCTACAAGCACGACCTGAACGACAAGGTCGGCATGACCCTGAGCGGCAGCCTGGAGGACAGCAGCAGCCGCAGCTACTCGGGTCTGCCCGGCTTCAGTCTGAGCCTGCCGGCCGGCAATCCCTGGTCGCCCGGCGGGGCGGCGGCCGATCTGTATCGCTACGTCGGCCTGCCGGACGCCCTGCAGCGCCAGACCAATACGCGCGCTGCGGAACTGGGTACGGTGTTCGACGGCTACCTCGGCGACTGGCGCTGGACCGCCACGGGCGAATACAGCCGCACCGAGACGGACACCACCACCGGACGCGGCGTCAGCGCCGCCGCCCTGCAGGCCGCGATCACGGCGGGCGACACGACCGTGAACCCGTTCGGCGACCTGACCGGCGCGGTGACGACGTCCGCCCGCGACACCGCCAATTCGATCTCCCAGTCGGCGGAAGCCGAACTGGTGCTGAACGGCACGGCCTGGGAGCTGCCGGCCGGCGGCGTCACCACGACCTTCAAGGTCGGAGGCGAACATCAGTCCCTGGATTCCGAAAGCGTCCGTTCGGGCGTGACGACCGACCGGTCCCAGTCGCGCGACCTGGGCAGCCTGCAGGCCAATTTCGATCTTCCGATCTCCAGCGTCGATCGCGGCGTCCTGCCCAGGATCGGCGATCTGTCGGCCAATATGAACCTGGCCTATCAGGAACTGTCGGACTTCGG
Organism: Brevundimonas sp. EAKA; assembly: GCF_000698025.1. Classification (NCBI taxonomy): domain Bacteria; kingdom Pseudomonadati; phylum Pseudomonadota; class Alphaproteobacteria; order Caulobacterales; family Caulobacteraceae; genus Brevundimonas; species Brevundimonas sp. EAKA. The sequence goes on from NZ_JMQR01000035.1 coordinate 7,485, forward strand.
CGGCGTCTCGACGCTGGGCGGTGGTCTGAACTGGTCGCCGGTCGCCCGACTGTCCCTGTCGGCCAACTATTCGGACGAGGACAAGGCGCCGACAATCCAGCAACTGAACGATCCCACCATCTCGACGCCGAACACCGCCGTCTTCGACTATTCGACCGGCCAGACCGTCCAGGTCGTCCAGATCACCGGCGGCGATCCGAACCTGAAGGCGGAGAACCGTCGAATCCTGAAGCTGGGCGTCAACTGGCAACCGCTTTCGGCCACCGATCTGCGCCTGAACCTCGCCTATACCCGCACCGAGGTCGAGGATGAGATTTCCGGCTTCCCCGCCATCACCCCCGACCTCGAAGCCGCCCTGCCGGAGCGGTTCACCCGCGCCGACGACGGCACGCTTCAGTCCATCGACGCCCGTCCGCTGAACTTCGCCAGCCGCGAGCAGCAGGACGTTCAGTGGGGCTTCAACTTCTCCAAGCCCTTCGGCAAGCCCAATCCGGCCATGATGGGTCAGAGGCCGGGCGGCCCAGGCGGCCGGCCCCCCGGGGGGGCGATGCGTATGGGCGGCGGGCCAGGCGGTCCTGGCGGCGGGCGGCTGCGCGGCTCCGCCGCCCCCGGCATGCAACCCGGCCAGGGCATGTTCAACTTCTCCCTGACGCACACCTGGCGCGTCCAGGACGAGGTGGTGATCCGCGACGGCCTGGCGCCCCTGAACCTGCTGGACGGGGATTCCATCTCCGGCTCGGGCGGCCAGTCGCGTCACGAGGTCCAGGTGCAGACCGGTCTGTTCAAGAACGGCTTCGGCGCCTTCGTCAACGCCAACTGGCGGTCGGGCACGACGGTCGAGGGCGACACTGCGGGTTCGGCCGATCTGGACTTCTCGGACCGCACGACGGTCAACCTGTTCGCCTTCGCCGATCTGACCCAGCGCACCGCCTGGGTCGAACGTTTTCCCTTCCTGAAGGGATCACGTGTCGGTCTGGGGGTGCAGAATATCTTCGACGACCGAACGTCCGTCACCAGCAGCGACGGGGCGACGCCGGTCAATTATCAGCGCGACTACCTGGACCCGCAGGGGCGGGTGTTCCGGATCAACCTGCGCAAGATCCTGTACTGATCCGAGGGGCAGGGCGGGGCTCGCGCCGTTCCGCCCTGTCGGCCCTCCGACCTGTCAGGGCCAGACCACCGCCAGGGCGATCAGGGCCGCGATGGCGACGAAGGCCAGGGGAAAGAACAGACGGTCGGACATGGCGACAGCCTAGCGGCCGCCCCTGGCCGCCACAAGCCGAGCGCGCGGCGCCTGGGCTGTGCGTTGCAACACGGCGGGGCGCGCAAGCCTTGACCGGCTCATGACTGCGGCTTACCCGGACAGACTGTTTTGCCGAGGACTGATCGAATGCCGCGCCTGATCCTGCTCCGCCATGGCCAGAGCCAGTGGAACCTTGAAAACCGCTTCACCGGCTGGGTCGATGTCGATCTGACGGCGGAAGGCGAGGCCCAGGCGCGTCGCGGCGGCGAACTGATCGCCGAGGCCGGGTTCACCCCTGCGGTCATGTTCACCTCGGTTCTGACGCGCGCCAAGCGCACCGGCGCCCTGGCCCTGCAGTCGGCGGGTCTGACCAATATCCCGGTGATCGAGGACTGGCGCCTGAACGAGCGCCACTACGGCGGTCTGACCGGGCTGAACAAGGCCGAGACGGCCGAGAAGCACGGCGAGGATCAGGTCAAGATCTGGCGCCGCAGCTATGACGTGCCGCCGCCCCCGCTGGCGCCGGGCGGCGAATTCGATTTCAACGCCGACCCGCGCTACGCCGACAAGCCCATCCCGGACACCGAAAGCCTGAAGACCACGCTGGAGCGGGTCGAACCCTATTGGAACGCCGAGATCGCCCCGCGCCTGAAGGCGGGCGAGGACGTGCTGATCGCCGCCCACGGCAACTCCCTGCGGGCCATCGTCAAACTCCTGTTCGCCGTGCCGGACGACAAGATCGTGGGCGTGGAGATCCCGACGGGCAATCCGCTGGAGATCGATCTGGACGCCGATCTGAAGCCGACCGCCGCCCGCTATCTCGACGCCGCCCGCGCCGAAGAGCTGCCGACCGTCGCATGAGCTGGACCGACGCCGACCGCGCCTTCATGGCCCAGGCCATCGATCTGGCCACCGCCCGCATGGGCGAGACCTGGCCGAATCCGGCCGTGGGCTGCGTCATCGTCAAGGACGGTCGGATCATCGCCCAGGCCGCCACGGCCCCGGGCGGGCGTCCCCATGCCGAGGAACAGGCCGTGCCGGCCGCCGGGGCCGAGATCGAAGGCGCGACCGTCTATGTCACGCTGGAGCCCTGCGGCGCCCGGTCGTCGGGCCGCCAGTCCTGCGCCCATTTCCTGACCGAGGCGGGGGTGGAGCGGGTCGTCATCGCCTGTCTGGACCCCTCGCCCTTCGCCGCCGGGCGCGGCACCGAACGTCTGCGCGCGAAGGGTCTGACGGTCGAGACCGGCCTGATGTGCGACGAGGGCGCGACCCTGTGCGAGGGCTTCCTGCACCGGTTGGAGACAGGGCGCCCCATGGTGCGGATCAGCACGGACGGCGTGGGCTTTGACGGTCGGTTCGTCGCTGCGGCCAAGGCCGATCTGGTGACCGAACTGAAACGGCTGGGCGAGGCGGGCTACACCCGCCTTTGGACCTCTGCGGGGGATCTGGCCGACGCCCTTCGCGAACAGGGTCTGCTGACCGAGTGACAACCGCCTGTTGCGCAAGGCTTTCTTAAGCTGGTTGCGGTTAACCTGGCTGAATGGTCCAGGCTGCTGAACCCCTTGTACGCAAGCGCCTCACCCAGGCGGAGCTGGACCTCGTCTGCGCCCGGCACGACCGTCTGTTCCAGGCCCGCCCCGGCGGCGCCCGCGCGGTCTTCGCTTGGCTCGACATCTCCTTTCTGAGCCTGAAGGGGCGCAACCTGGCCGACGCTGACTTCGCCGCCGCCTGTCTTGAGGGGTGCGACCTGACCGGGGCCAAGCTGGACAACGCCATCTTCTTCGGCGCGGACATGCAGGACGCCGTCCTGGCCGACGCCGGCCTGCGTCGCGCCGACCTTCGCGGCGCCTGTCTGCGCGGGGCCGACCTGTCCGGCGCGGACCTGTTCGAGGCCGACCTGCGCGAGGGCACCATCGCCGCCGCCGACGCCAAACTGGGCTTCAAGGTGATCGAGCCGCGCCAGCGCGAGGAGACCGAGGCGACGGGCGCCTGTCTGGCCGGCGCCAACCTGCAACGCTCCAAGATGTCGGGCGTCATCGCCATCAAGGCCGACTTCTCCGGCGCGGTGATGAAGGACTGTAAGATGGTCCGCGCCAACCTGAAACAGGCCGATTTCCGCGGCGCCGACCTGGCGGGCGCAGACCTCTCGGGCGCCAATCTGTCCGGCGCCGACATGCGCGACGCCATTCTGGTGGGCTGCAAGATGACCATGTGGTGCGCCGACGGCGCCAATATGGAAGGCGCCCTGACGGACAAGAGCACGGTCGGCGAGTCCGTGGCCCGGATGCCGGCGGCCGAAATGCTGCGCGAACACGCCCGCTGGTGCGAAACGGGCGGAAGCGAGGGGCAGCCCTCGGTGTTCGACGGCGTGGATCTGCGACCGTTGAAGTCGATCACCGGCCTGAACCTGACCGCCCTCTCGGCCAAGGGCGCGATCTTCTACGGGCTGGATATGGAGGGGGTGCAGTTGCAGGGCGCGCATCTGGAGAACGCCGACCTGCGTTCGGCCAACCTTCATCGCGCCGACCTGCGCGGCGCACGCCTGAAGAACGCCAAGCTGAACGGCGCCGATCTGCGCGGCGCCCAACTCGGTCCCCTGCTGATCGCGGCCGACCGGTTGCTGTCGGCGGACCTGACCGGGGCGGTGCTGAGGGGAGCGGACCTGTCGGGCGCGGATCTGCGCCGGGCCGTCATGACCGGCGCGGACCTCGGCCGGGCGACCCTGCACGGCGCCCAGACCCGTCAGCTGGACCTCACGGGCGCCAATCTGACGGGCGTTCGCGGCCTGACCCTGGACGATCAGGCCGCCTGAGCGATCAGGCCAGCGCCTTCAACTGCTCGACCAGATCGGTCTTTTCCCAGCTGAAACCGCCGTCGGCGTCCGGCTCGCGGCCGAAATGGCCGTAGGCGGCGGTGCGGGCGTAGATGGGCTTGTTCAGCCCCAGATGGCTACGGATGGCGCGCGGGGTCGCCCCGCCGATCAGGCCCAGCAGCTTCTCTTCAAGCAGGGTCTCGGAAATCTTGCCGGTGCCGTGCAGATCGACGTGGATCGACTGGGGCTTGGCCACGCCGATGGCGTAGGAGATCTGGATGGTGCAGCGGTCGGCGAGACCGGCGGCGACCACATTCTTGGCAAGGTAGCGGCAGGCGTAGGCGGCCGAACGGTCCACCTTGGTCGGATCCTTGCCCGAGAAGGCGCCGCCGCCGTGGGGCGCCGCGCCGCCGTAGGTGTCGACGATGATCTTGCGGCCGGTCACGCCGGCGTCGCCGTCCGGCCCGCCGATCTCGAAGATGCCGGTCGGGTTGATGTGCCAGACGGTGTTCTCGTCGGTGAAGCCCTCGGGCAGGACTTCCAGGATATAGGGTTTGACGATCTCGGCGACCTGTTCCGAACTCAGCCCCTTGGCGTGCTGGGTCGACAGGACGATGGAGGCGGCGCGCTTGGGTTTGCCATCCTCGTATTCGATCGTCACCTGGCTCTTGGCGTCGGGCTCCAGTTGCGAGCCGCCCGCGTGGCGGACGTCAGCCAGGCGTTTCAGGATGTTGTGGCTGTACTGCAGGGTGGCCGGCATCAGCTCCGGCGTCTCGTTCGACGCATAGCCGAACATGATGCCCTGGTCGCCCGCGCCCTCGTCCTTTTCATTGGTCGAGTCGACGCCGACGGCGATGTCGGCCGACTGGGCGTGCAGGTGGCAGGCGTATTCCGCCGTTTCCCAGTGGAAGCCGTCCTGCTCGTAGCCGATGTCCTTGACTGCGGCGCGGACCAGAGGCTCCAGGCTGTCGATGATGGACTGGGTGAAGGCTTCGTTCTGTTCCTTGGTGTTGCCCGGCTGGGTCGCGCGGACCTCGCCGGCCAGGACGATCCGCTGGGTCGTGACCAGGGTCTCGCACGCCACGCGGGCCTCGGGATCCTTCGACAGGAAGGCGTCGACGACAGTATCCGAGATACGGTCGGCGACCTTGTCGGGGTGGCCCTCGGAGACGCTTTCCGAGGTGAAGAGGAAGGAAGAACGAGCGGCCAAAAGAGGCTCCTGTCAATGTCAGCCCGGCAAACATATAAAGACATGCTTATATGTTCAAGTGATCTTCCCGTCTTTGGTTCGCAGGAACCACGACGTGTCTGGTCGTGCCGGTGAAATCCGCTATGACGAAGCGGGGAGCGCGTGAATGCCTGAAAGCCTGTCGCCAAGAGAGATCGAGTGCGTTCGCCTGGCCGGCCTGGGCCTCGAGGACAAGGAGATCGCTGCGCGATTGGGCATTTCCCCCCGCACCGTCGGCAATCACCTGCATCGCGCCTACGTCAAACTGAAGGTCTCGGACCGCAGACTGGCGGCTCGGCGGCTGAGTAACGGCTACTCAGAGGAGTCGATACTCATTTCCGAACCGGCGGAAGACGGGCTTGGTGATGCGGCGTCGGCCGGACAATCGGACGACGACGGCCCGGTCGTTCGGTCCGCCTGGTCCTTGCCGGCTCCGCCTCGCGGCGTCGGGGCACGACTGGCGGTCATCGTGGCGGGGGCCGCCGTCGCCCTCTTGCTCGCCATCGGGATCGTGACGGCAGGCATGGTGGTTCCCTCCCTGTTCGACCGTATCGCTCCCGAATGGGCTCGCTGACGCGGGGATCCTTTTGGAGGACGGCAGAATGCGAAACATGAACGTCGGGGTGAAAGTCGCTCGCCAGGTCAGGACCGCCGAACACGCGATCGACCAGGCCATGATCGAGGTCTGCAAGCTGATCCAGACCGCGCTCGAGGGCCGGCTTGAGGCGCGGCTGGCGGCCGAGGTCGGTCAGACGGCGCTGGAGGACATCGTAACCGGTCTGAACCGGCTCGCAACGGTTCGAGCGGCGGTCGCCGCCGGCCACGCGGGGCTGTCAACCGTGGCTGACAACCACGCGATCGGTTGGCGTTTGGACGGCATGAGCGAGAACAAGAACATACTTCAGGCGTCGTCGTCGGCGTCGTCCGGCGTGTTGCATCTGGCCGCCTGATCGGTTCCGACGGAATGCCTTCGCCGCTCTGGTTTTTCGGTACGGCCCTGACCATCCTGGCGCTCGTGCTGCTCATCTGGAAGGGCGGCCGGCCCGAGCGCGAGGCGGCCGCAGGTCTCTTCGTCGTGCAACTGGTTTCCGGCTGGGTCGATCACCTCATCATCGGTCAATTCCGATGGGCGGTCGCCTTGGTCTCCCTCAGCCTTCTGGTCTGGTTGGTCCGGCTCAGCCTTCGTTACGACCGTTGGTGGCTGCTGTTCGCGGCCGGGGCTCAGCTTCTCGCGCTCGGCACCCATGCCGCGTCGTTGTTTGGTTCCGACGTCCTCACCTGGTCGATCGTGACCACGCGGATGGTGGTCTGGGTGGAGATCATGATCCTCGGTCTGATCGGCGTCTGGGAAGCGACCTCGGCCCCCTACGCCAGACCTCAATCCCTCCGCGCCAAGTCGCGCATCGCCTGAATTCTACAAGGACATCACAGCGTGAATACCCAACCTCCGAAGACCTTCATGCCGCTTTTCCGGTCATGGTTCGACACGACCCGACTGGCCGACAAACTCGGCGGAGCGGGACTCTCGGGCAGCGAGGACAATCTGCTGGCCGACCTGGATCTCGGACCGATGGTCGAGGCGGAGACCAGCCTGCTCAACCACCAGCCCGTGAACGCTGCGGAGGCCGCCTGTCTGCTTGAGGTCGTGCGTCAGAACATCGCCGATGCCGGACGTTCGGACGGTCTCGATCTTCGTGCGATCGTCGCGGTCCAGACCTGGCTCGCCGATGCTTCGGCCGGCGCGCGGGGCGGCGAACCGGTGGAGCGGGTGTTGAGACAGACTCAGGTCTGACGGATCAGTCGCGCAGGCCCTTGGCCACGACCAGGAGGGCGTCGCGCTTTTCAGCGTCCCGGATGCTGCGGAAGGCGGACAACAGTTCCGCCACGCCCGGCGCGGCCAGAGCCAGTTCATCGCCCTCGGCCGTCTCGAGTTCGCCCAGCAGAGCCGCGCCCGTGGACTTCAGCACCGCTGCGATCTGCAGCAGGCGTGCGGCCGAGACGCGGTTGACGCCCCGCTCATACTTTTGAATTTGCTGGAAAGTCACGCCGGCGCCGGCGGCCAGCTGCGCCTGGGTGATGCGGAGTTCCTCGCGACGGGCGCGAATGCGGGCGCCGATTGCGATGTCTACTGGGTCGACTGCGTCGTTCATCTTGGCCTTCGGGCGTGCGAGAATACCTGCGTCAGGCCTGAAAATGACAAGGGCGTCAAGCCAAAGCTCGACGATACGGGAATCCTACGTACCGCGAATAGGTAAATATTCAACTTGAGAGAGAGGTTGTGAGCGAATCTTTCGCAACTGAAACGAAAGTAACCAAGACTGTTCCAGTCGATACTGGAGTCTCAAGCTCGCCTCAGGTGAACGGGATACCTTATGAGGCCGTTTCAAGGGACTGAAAACTGACCGAAGGGAAGCCTGAAGACTACGGTTCGGATCGGAAATCGATATGCCTGCAGCGACCCGATACTGGGCTTCGCACCCAGGTTCAGGGCGAACACTCTTCTATTTGAGGCCGGGAAACGATGGTGCCGCTTGCGTGACTCGAACACGCGACCCCCTCATTACGAATGAGGTGCTCTACCGGCTGAGCTAAAGCGGCCCGGTTGCGAAGGCGAAGCAGCCCGCGCGAGAGGGGCTCTTTATACGGGCGTATCGCGCTTGCCAAGCGCCGCTTTCAAGGTCGCGAGCAATGTGGCTTCGTCCGGGGCGTCCGCCACCGCCGGCGTCAGGCCGACGGCGCTCAGGGGCGCGGCGGCGGCAGGCGAGATACAGGCGATCACGACGCCGGCCAGGCGCGCCGCCGGCAGGGAGACGGGAACCAGGGCGGCCAGGGCCTGGGCCGCGCGCGGGGAGTGGATCAGCACGGCGTCGAACGCCTCTGGCGGCGCGGCGGCGGCGGTCGGGGCGGTGCGATAGACGTTCAGGGGGTGCAGGCTGACGGCGCGGGCGTCGGCGGCGGCCAGGGCGGCGGCGAGGTCGCCGGCGGGGGTCTCGGCCTGGGGCGCCAGCAGGGCGGCGTCGCTCAGTTCAGCGGCGATCCGGCGGGCGAGGGCGGTTAGGTCGCCCGAGGCGGAACGGACGGCGACGAAGCCGGCCTCGCGCGCCGCCTGGGCGGTGGCGTCGCCGACGGCGAAGACCGGCCGGTCGCGCCGCGACGTCAGGGCGGCGAAGGCGGCGACGCCGTTCCGGCTGGTGAAGGCCAGGGCCGCGAACCGATCCAGATCCGGGACGGGCGGGCTCAGGGTCTCCACCGCCAGCAGGGGCTGGATCAGGGGCGTGAACCCCATGCCGCGCAGACGGGCGGCGGGCCGCGACGCGCCGGGCTGGGCGCGGGTGATCCAGACGCGGGGGCTCTGATCAGCGGCGCCCGGGGCCGTCATCCGTCCAGGCTCGCCGGATCGACCTCCTGATCGCCGGCGAAGGCGTGGACCTCGCCGCCCAGCCGTTCGCCCAGGGCGCGGGCGTCGGCCTCGGTGGGCTGGAACAGTTCGCCGACGCGGCGCCAGCGGGCCGATCCGTCGGGGCTCAGCATTTCGGTGGTCAGGCGCAGGGTGTCGCCCTCGATCAGGGCGTAGGCGCCGACGGCGGTGCGGCACGATCCCTCCAGCGCGGTCATGGCCCCCCGCTCCGCGGCCACGGCGACGGCGGTCTCCGGGTGGTTCAGGGCGGCGACCCAGGGGGCGTCGATGTCGTCGGCGCGGGTCTGGATGGCCAGGGCGCCCTGGCCCGGCGCCGGCAAAAAGGCGTCCAGCGACAGTTTCTCGCGGATATGTTCGGTCACGCCCAGCCGGGTCATGCCCGAGACGGCCAGCAGTATGGCGTCGAAATCCCCCTCGGCGGCGCGGCGCAGCCGGGTGTCGATATTGCCGCGCAGCATCTCGACCTTCAGATCGGGCCGCAGGGCCAGGGCCTGGGCCTGGCGACGCAGGCTGGCGGTGCCCAGCCGCGCGCCGAAGGGCAGTTGGTCGAAACTGTCGAAGTCGCGGCTGATGAAGGCGTCGCGGGCGTCCTCGCGTTCCGGGATGGCGGCGATGCACAGGCCCTCGGGCTGTTCGGCGGGCACGTCCTTCATCGAGTGGATGGCGATGTCGATTCGCCGGTCCAGCAGCGCCTCCTCGATCTCCTTGGTGAACAGCGCCTTGCCGCCCATCTCCATCAGGCGGCGGTCCTGGATCCGGTCGCCGGTGGTGACGATCTCGACCAGGGGCACGGCGGTCTCGATGTCGGCCTCGGCCACGCCGAGCGCCCGGCCGACGGCCCGCTGCATCATGCCCGATTGGGCCAGGGCCAGCTTGGACCGCCGGGTGCCGATGCGGAGAGGAAGGTTCATGATCGTTGCTTACCGGACGCCGGATCGCTACCTCGACCCGATGGAGAGTTCCGCCGACTATAGCAGCGGCGCCGCAGCGGCAACCGGACGCGATGTCCGACCCCTGACGGTGCTGGGTCTCGAGACCAGCTGCGACGAGACCGCCGCCTCGGTGGTGCGCCTGCACCCGTCCGAACGGGGCGGCCGGGCCGAGGTCCTGTCCTCGGTCGTCCACAGCCAGATCGACGACCATGCGGCCTATGGCGGCGTCGTCCCCGAAATCGCCGCCCGCAGCCATGTCGAGATGATCGCCGGGGTCACGCGCCGCGCCATGGCCGAAGCCGGCCTGGGCTATGACGGCCTCGACGGAATCGCCGCGACGGCCGGGCCGGGCCTGGTCGGCGGCGTCATGGTGGGCCTCAGCTTCGGCAAGGCGGCGGCCCTGGCGCGGGGTCTGCCCCTGGTGGCGGTCAATCATCTGGAGGGGCATGCGGTCTCGGCCCGGTTGGGCGAGGAGGTCGCCTATCCCTTCCTGCTGCTGCTGGTCTCCGGCGGGCACTGCCAACTGCTCGAGGTGCGCGGCGTCGGCGACATGAGCCGGATCGGCGCCACTATCGACGACGCGGCCGGCGAGGCCTTCGACAAGATCGCCAAGGCCCTGGGCCTGGGTTATCCCGGCGGGCCGGCGCTGGAACGGCTGGCGCAGCAGGGCGACGGCTCGAAGATCGATCTTCCGCGCGCCCTGCTGGGCCGCAAGGACTGCGACTTCTCCTTCTCGGGTCTGAAGACGGCCGCCTTCCGCATCGCCCAGACCTGCGAGACCGAGCAGGACAGGGCCGATCTGGCCGATGCGGTCCAGACCGCCATCGCCCGGCAACTGTCGGATCGCTCCGAGCGGGCGCTGGCCGCCTATGCCGAGACCCACGATCATCGCCTGTTCGTGGTCGCGGGCGGCGTGGCCGCCAACAAGACCATTCGTGCGACCCTGCAGGCGACGGCGGCGAAACACGGCTTCGACTTCCTGGCGCCGCCCATGGCCTATTGCACCGACAACGCCGCCATGATCGCCCTGGCGGGAGCCGAGCGGCTGGCCCTGGGCCTGACCAGCGACATCGACGTGGTCGCCCGGCCGCGATGGCCCCTGGACGAAGCCCGCGCCCTGGCCGATCCTTCGCACAAGCCGGGCCGCAAGGGCGCGAAAGCATGACCAATGAGACCGCCTCGGGAGGGCGCATGGAATTCCGCACCGCAGGGGTTATCGGCGCCGGCGCCTGGGGCACCGCCCTGGCCCAGGTCTGCGTCCGCGCCGGATTGGACACGACGCTTCAGGCGCGCGAGCCCCAGTTGGTCGAGACCCTGGCGACGACGCGGGCCAATGACCTGTATCTGCCGGGCGTCACCCTGGCCGAGGCTCTCAAATTCACCGCCGATCTGGCCGATCTGCGCGACTGCGACCTGATCCTGGCCGTGCCCCCGGCCCAGCACATGCGGGCGACCCTGACGGCCTTTGCGCCCCATCACCGCGCAGGCGTGCCGGTGGTGCTCTGCTCCAAGGGGGTTGAGCGCGGCACGATGAAACTGATGACCGAGGTGCTGGCCGAAACCCTGCCGGACGCCCCGGCGGCGGTCCTGTCCGGCCCCAGTTTCGCCGGCGAAGTGGCGCGCGGCCTTCCGACCGCCGTCACTTTGGCTTGCGCCGATCCTGTGCTGGGCCAGGCCCTGCTGAACACCCTGTCGGCGCCGGGCTTCAGGCCCTATCTGGCCACCGACCTGGTCGGGGCCGAGGCGGGCGGGGCGCTGAAGAACGTCCTGGCCATCGCCTGCGGCGTGTCCGAGGGACGTCAGCTGGGGCGCAGCGCCCACGCCGCCCTGATCACGCGCGGCTTTGCGGAAATGACCCGGCTCGCCGTCGCCATGGGCGGACAGGCCGAGACGGTGGCGGGCCTGTGCGGCCTGGGCGATCTGGTCCTGACCTGTTCCAGCCCCCAGTCGCGCAACATGAGCCTGGGTCTGGCCCTGGGCCAGGGCCAGACGGTCGAACAGGCCCTGGCCGGCAAACGTTCGGTGGCCGAAGGCTACGAGAGCGCGCCGGCCGTGCGCGCCCTGGCCGCGCGGCTGGGGGTGGAGACTCCCATCGCCGAGGGCATCGCCGCCCTGCTGGCGGGCGAGATCACCGTGGACGGCCTGATCGACGGCCTGCTGTCGCGCCCGCTGAAGGCCGAGCGTGTCTGACGAGACGCCGAGCGAGCGCAAACGGGTCTGGAAGACGCCGCCGAACGTGGCCCTGTGCGCCGAGGCCGACATCGCCGAGCCCGGCGCGCGCGGCTTCGTGCTTCAGATCGGCGAGGCCTTCTTCCATGGTTTCGTGGTGCGCAAGGACGGGGCTGTGGCCGGCTGGGTCGATCGCTGTCCGCACGCCGGTTTTCCCATCGCCATGGAGATCGACCGTTATCTGACGCCGGACGGCGCCCTGATCCTGTGCGGCTGGCACGGGGCGGTGTTCGAACCCCTGACCGGCGAATGCAAGGGCGGCCCCTGCGCCGGCGGACGGCTGACGCCCTGGCCGGTGACGACCAGCGGCGGCGTCATCCGCACGGCCTAACCGCCCCACACGCCGGGGCGCGGGGGCGGAAGCGGCTTCAGTCCAGCGGCTTCAGTCCAGCGGCTGGGGCCGGGTCACGACCGGAGCGTTCGGGTCGGTCTGGGCCGGACGCGCGGCGGTCGGCGCGGGCGCGACGACGACGACCGGCGCCGGCGTTGCGGAGGGGGGCGTCGAGACGGCCGCCGGGGCCTGAGCCGTCGGGACCCGGGGCGCCGGGGTTTGCGTCGTTGATTGCGCCGGCGTCTGGGGACGCGTCGTCGTCGCGGGGCGAGCGGACGAGGTCTGGGCCGTGGTCTGGCCCGTGGTTTGGGGGGTGGTCGGAACCGGGGCCGCCGCAGGCCGCGCGGCCGCACCCGCGGGTGTTTCCTCGACCGGTGCGGCTTCGACGGGCGCTGCGGTCTCGACCGGCGTCTCCACGGGCGCGGCGGCCGGCGTCAGGGCTTCAGGCGCAACGGCTTCGGGCGCCGCCGCCGGGGCGGGCGCAACCGGCGCGGCCACAGGGGCGGGACGCAGGGCGAACCACAGGCCGCCGCCGACGGCCAGAACCGCCAGCACCCCGACGCCGATGTACAGCGGCAGGCGCGACGGCCGGGGGGTCGCGGCGCGCGCGAAACTGGGCGTGACCGAAGGGGCGGCCTCAACAGCAGGAGACGGCTCAAGCGGGGCCAGGGCGGGGGCCGCGACCACAGGCGTCGCGGCGGCCTGTTCGGCGACATCGGGCTGATCGACAGGCGCCGAAGGAGCGTTGGTCAGACCCGCGCCGGGCAGGGGCCGCACGGTCGTGTCGGCGCTGGGCACGGGCACGGGCGCGGGTGCGGGCTCTGGCTGTGGCGCAGGCGTCACCGGACCGGAGCGCGGACGCGCCTGGGGGATCAGCGACCCGCTCAGGATATTGCCGCCGGCGCGCGGCGCAGGGACACGGCGCGGCGGCTCCTGAACCTGTCCCGAAACCTGGCCCCCGCTCGGGCCTGTCTGGCCCAGCGGCGTCGTGCGCGGCGGGCGATTGGGAATCCGGTCCAGCGGATTGGGCGCGACCGGCACCGGGCCGACGTGGAAGGTGGTCGTGGGCATGCGCCCCCAGGTCACCTGTTTGCGCACGAACGGCTCCGGCGGTCCTCCCGATGGACCGTTCGAGGCGGGCGGCGTAGCGGGGGTGATCTTGGCGTCGTCGGACATGATACTCTAATCGCTGGCGATCTGGCCGGTTTCGTGACGGCTCAGCTCTTGAGGCGGTAGCCGGTCTTGAACATCCACATGACCACGGCCAGGCAGACGACGAAGAAGCCCATGGTGGCGGCCACGCTGATGCCGATGGGAACGTCGCCCTGGCCATAGAAGGTCCAGCGGAAGCCCGAGATCAGATAGACCACCGGATTGAAATGGGCCACCGCGCGCCAGACGTCAGGCAGCATGTTGATCGAATAGAAGGAGCCGCCCAGGAAGGTCAGGGGCGTCACGATCAGCATGGGGATGAAGTTCAGCTGTTCGAAACTGCCGGCCCAGATGCCTATGATGAAGCCGAACAGGCTGAAGGTCACCGAGATCAGCACCAGCATGGCCAGCATGCCTACAGGGTGCAGCACCTGCAGCGGCACGAACAGGGTCGAGGTGGCCAGGATGATCAGGCCCAGCACCGCCGACTTGGTCGCCGCCGCCCCGACATAGGCGATCACCACCTCCAGCGACGACACGGGAGCCGACAGGATCTCGTAGATGGTGCCGGTGAATTTCGGGAAATAGATGCCGAAGGAGGCGTTGAAGATCGACTGGGTGAACAGGCTCAGCATGATCAGGCCCGGCACGATGAAGGCGCCATAGGCCACGCCGTCGATCGCCTCCATCCGGCTGCCGATCGCGCTGCCGAAGACGATGAAATAGAGGGCGGTGGTGATCACCGGCGTGACCACGCTCTGCCAGATGGTGCGCAGGGCCCGCGCCATCTCGAAGCGATAGATGGCCCAGACGCCATGTCCGTTGAAGTTCATCAGACGGTCTCCCCATCGCGGTGGACCAGGCTGACGAAGATGTCTTCCAGCGAGCTCTGGCGGGTGTTCAGATCCTTGAAGCCGATATTCAGCCGTTCCAGCCGGCGGATCAGCGACGGCACGCCGGTGTCGTCGGCCTGGGCGTCGAAACTGTATTCCAGCTCGCTTCCATCGGCCTTCAGCGCCAGATCCCAGTCCGACAGGTCGGCGGGCAGGGCGGCCAGCGGCTCGACCAGGTTCAGGGTCAGGGTCTTCCGGCCCAGCTTCTTCATCAGGGCGGTCTTTTCCTCGACCAGGATCAGCTCGCCCTTCAGGATCACCCCCACCCGGTCGGCCATCTCCTCGGCCTCTTCGATATAGTGGGTGGTCAGGATGATGGTCACGCCCCGCTCGCGCAGTTTGCGCACCATGGCCCACATGTCGCGGCGCAGTTCGACGTCGACCCCGGCTGTGGGTTCATCGAGGAACAGGATGTCCGGCTCGTGGCTCAGGGCCTTGGCGATCATCACCCGGCGCTTCATCCCGCCCGACAGGGTCATGATCTTGGCGTCGCGCTTGTCCCACAGCGACAGGTCTTTCAGGATCTGTTCGATCAGGGCCGGGTTTCCCGGCTTGCCGAACAGGCCCCGGCTGAAGGTGACGGTGGCCAGCACCGTCTCGAAGGCGTCGGTGGTCAGCTCCTGCGGCACCAGGCCGATCTTGGTGCGGGCGGCGCGGAAATCCTTCCTGATGTCGTGGCCGTCGGCGACCACGGTCCCCGTCGTGGCGTTGACGATGCCGCAGACGATGGAGATCAGGGTGGTCTTGCCCGCTCCGTTCGGACCCAGCAGGGCGAAGATCTCGCCCTTCTCAATGGTCAGGTCCACGCGCTTCAGCGCCTGAAGCCCCGACTTGTAGGTCTTGGTCAGGCCTTCGATCTCGATAACCGGCATGGGCGCTCCTGATCCGAGGCGGAAACGCCTGGCGTCGTCGTGGCGGGAATATGGCGTGCCATCGGCTGGGCTCAAGGGGCGCCGGTCTCTGCAGGGACGAGAAGCCGTTGTTAACCCAAAGACGGCACGGTGGCGTCTTCGTCGCCTGCAGACGGGAGTGCCTCTTGTCCTCGCTGTCCGTCGCCCATCGCGCCGCCCTGCAGGCGGTCGTCCAGGCCGCGCCTGACGCGGTCCTGACGCAGCTGCGGGCGGCCGTCCCGTCCCTGGGCGGGGACAAGGCGGCGGAACTGACCGCCATGATCGTGCAGGAGGCGCGCGACCGCGCCCGGCGCGACCTGGCCTTCGCCCCCCTTCTGCCCCTGTTCCAACCCCGCGCCGACCGAACTCCGGCCCTGATCTTTCCGCCGGCCGTGCTGGCGCGGGTCTGGCGCGAGGCGCGGACGGGCGAGGAGGCCTTCCTGAGATTGCTGGACGGGGCGGGCGTCGGCGAGGGGGAATGGACCCTGGCGGCGGATCGGCTGTGCGCGCGGGCGGCTGCGGTGCTGCGGGACCGGCCTCGCGACGTCTGGCCGGACGACCAATGGCCCGACCCGACGGCCGGCCAGGCTGAAACCCCGGCCGCCAGCCCGGCGGAACTGGCCGGTTGTTTCGACCTGGCGCCCCTGGCGCGAACCGCCGTGGCCCGCCTGTCGGTCTGGCTGGAGCGGCCCGACGACAATCAGTTGGCGGGGCTGCGGCTGCTGATCCAGGACTGTCTGGCGATATCCCCCGAGGGCGGGCGGCGGATGATCGACATTCTGTTCGCCCATGTCGCCGACGCTGAGCGGATGCTGCGGATCGTCACGCGCACCAGCCGCCTGGCCGACACCGAGGCCATTCTCAGCCATTCCGAAATGGGCGTCTTCGTCGAGCGGCTGCTGACGTCGGTCCAGAGCCGTGTCCAGCGCATCGCCGCCTGTCTGTCGCCCCGCGACGGGCCGGACATGGCCCAGGCGGTGGAGGATGCGACCTGGTGCGCCGGGGTGCTGGCCGAAATGGACATGACCCTGATGGTCCGGCCCGATTCTCCCTGGGGCAAGACGGCGCGGATGGCGCGGGTCCAGGTGGCCGGCCAGCTGTCGGGCCTGATGAAATCGACCTCGGCCGCCGTCCACGCCGCCCTGCCGATGAAGCGTCAGGTCCTGACCGGGCGGATGACGCGCCTGTGCCCCTGGCTGGAGGCGCCGGCCAAGGGCGAACCCATCGAGGCGGCGGCCGCCCTGCTGGGGGCGGTTTCGGGCCTGCGCGGCGCGGCCAACACCTTCGGCTGCGAGGCGGACCGGATGGCGCTGAAGACCGAGCTGACCGACTATCTGTCCACCTGGGCCAATGAGGCGCTGGACAGTATCGCCGACGGCGATGTGGCCGATCCCGATCAGGCCCTGCGGCTGGTCGGAACGGCGGCCCGTTTCCTGACCCTGGTCGAGGCGCTGGAGGCGGCGCGGGCGGTGCGACGGCGCGCGGCCGCCGCCGAGGCCGCAAGGGCGACGACAGGTGTGACGACTGGCGCGACGACTGGGGCCTCGCCCGGCGTCGTCTGATGCGATAGACGGCGGGGATGATCGTCTTCTGGATAATGACCGGCCTGGCGGCGGCGATGGCCGGCCTGCTGGTGCTGACCGGGGCGCGACGCGGGGCTGACGCGGCCGGCGCCGACGCCGATGTCGGCGGTCGCGAACTGGACGAACTGGACCGGTTGAAGGCGCGCGGCCTGCTGGACGAAACGGCCCACGCCGTCGCACGGGCCGAGGCGGGGCGGCGGCTGCTGGCGGGTCAGGCCGTGGCTGCGGCCACGCCCGTGGCCGGCCGGCATGACCGCTTCTGGGTGTTGGGCGGGATCGCGGCGACGACGGCGGGGGCGCTGGCCCTCTATGTCCTGACCGGGTCGCCGGGTCTGCCGGACCAGGCCTATGAGCGGCGGGTCGATCAATGGTCCACCCAGCTGGAAACCCTGGAGCCGGCGCAGCTGGCGGCGGTTACGGCGCGGGTGGCGCGGGACAATCCGCAGGACCGTCAGGCCCTGACCATGCTGGGCGCGGCCCGGTTCGCCGCCGACGATCCGCTGGGCGCCGCCTCGGCCTTTCGCCGGCTGATCGAACTGGAGCCGACCGACGCTCGGGCATGGGCGCGGCTGGGCGAAAGCCTGGTGCGGGCCGATGACGGCCGGATCGGCGGCGACGCCGAGGCCGCCTTCCGCCAGGCGGTGAACCTGGACCCGGACCAGTTGGGCGCCCGCTTCTTCCTGGGCCAGGCGGCGCTGGAGCGGGGCGATACCACGACGACGCGCGCGCAATGGACGCCGTTGATCGCCGCCCTGGACCCGGCCGATCCGCGCCGGATCGACCTGGAACGGCGCCTGCCTGCGGATAAGGCGCAATGACACATTGGCGGCCGGCCCCCGCCGCTATAGACCCAAGGAAAATTCCGTCGGGGAGCGGGACTGTCAGGCCATGAGCTGGCTGCCGAAATCGCCGAAGGCGCGCCGTCGCCTGTGGGTCGTCGCCGCCGTGGCCCCGATCCTGGCCCTGGCGGTCGGCCTGTCGCTGTGGGCCATGCAGGACAGCGTGACCTTCTTCTATTCCCCGTCCGAGGCCACCGCCGACAAGGCGCCGGAAGGCCGCGACATCCGTCTGGGCGGTCTGGTCGAGACCGGCAGCGTGCGGAAATCCGGCGACGGGCTGGTGGTCTTCACGGTCACCGACAATATCGCTGTGACCCAGGTCCAGTATCACGGCGACCTGCCCGACCTGTTCCGCGAGGGGCAGGGGATCGTGGCCCAGGGTTCGTTCGGCGCCGACCGCGTCTTCCACGCCAGCCAGGTCCTGGCCAAGCACGACGAAAACTACATGCCGCGCGAGGTCGCCGACCGGATCAAGGCCAAGGGCGAGTGGCGGCCGGAGACCTCGACCAAGAACACGCGCTCAAGCAGGCCGCAGGCCGATAGCGCAACGAACAGTCTATGATCGCCGAACTCGGGGCCTTCGCCCTATCCCTGGCCCTGGCCCTGTCGATCCTGCAGACGGCGCTGTCGGCGGCAGGGCGCTGGCGGCGCAGTCCGGTGCTGGCGGGCGCGGCGCAAGGGGCGGCCCTGGCGGCGGCGGGCGCTGTGGCCCTCAGTTTCGCGGCACTGATCTACGCCTTCGTCGTGTCCGACTTCTCAGTGTCCAACGTCGCGGCCAACAGCCACACCGACAAGCCGATGCTGTACAAGGTCGCCGGCGCCTGGGGCAGTCACGAGGGGTCTCTGCTGCTGTGGTGTCTGGTCCTGACCGTCTTCGGCGGAGCCCTGGCCCGCGCGCGCGGCCTGCCGTTCGGGCTGAAGGCCTCGGCCGTGGCGGTTCAGGGGGCGCTGGGATCGCTGTTCCTGGCCTTCGCCGTCTTCACCTCCAGCCCCTTCACCCGCCTGGACCCCGCGCCGTTCCAGGGCGCGTCGCTGAACCCCCTGCTGCAAGATCCGGCCCTGGCCGTGCATCCGCCGCTGCTCTACGCCGGCTATGTCGGTTTCTCCGTCTGCTTCTCCCTGGCGGTCGCCGCCCTGATCGAGGGCAGGGCCCAGACCGCCTTCTGGCCCGCCTGGGGGCGGTGGGTGCGGCCCTGGGCCCTGGCCAGCTGGGCCCTGCTGACCGTCGGCATCACCCTGGGCTCCTTCTGGGCCTATTATGAGCTGGGCTGGGGCGGCTGGTGGTTCTGGGATCCGGTCGAGAACGCCAGCTTCATGCCGTGGCTGGCGGGCGCGGCCCTGCTCCACAGCGCGGTGGTGACCGAGCGGCGCGGGGCGCTGGCGGGCTGGACGGTGTTTCTGGCCCTGCTGGCCTTCAGCTTCTCCATGCTGGGCGCCTTCCTGGTGCGGTCCGGGGTGCTGACCTCCGTCCACGCCTTCGCCGTCGATCCCCAGCGCGGGCTGATGCTGCTGGCCATCCTGGGCCTTACGGCCGGCGCCGCCTTCGCCCTGTTCGCCTGGCGCGCGCCCCAGCTGAAGGGCGGCGGCCTGTTCGCCCCCGTCAGCCGCGAGGGCGCCCTGGTGCTGAACAACCTGTTCCTGACAGCCGCCGCCGCGACCGTGCTGCTGGGCACCCTCTATCCCCTGATCCTGGAGGCCGCGTCCGGCGCGACCATCTCGGTCGGCCCGCCCTATTTCGCCGCCACCTTCGTCCCGCTGATGACGGTCGCCTTCCTGATCCTGCCCGCCGGGCCTCTGCTGGCGTGGAAGCGGGGCGACCTGACGGGGGCGATGCAGAGGCTGGCCGTCGCGGCGGGCCTGGCCCTGGTTTCGGCCCTGGCCGCCTACGCCCTGTGGGAGCCCAGAAAGGCCTTCGCCGCCGCCGGGATCGGCTTGGGCGCCTGGCTGATCCTGGGTTCGCTGGCCGAGGTCGCCGAACGGGCGCGTCTGTTCCGCGCCTCGGGCGCCGAGACGATGCGTCGTCTGAAAGGTCTGCCGCTGGGCGCCTGGGGCATGAGCCTGGCCCACCTGGGCCTGGGCGTCTTCATCCTGGGGGCGGTGGTCGAGACCGGCTTCAAGGCCGAGGCCGCGCGCGCTCTTTCTCTGGGCCAGAGCGTCTCCGCCGGCCCCTGGACCGTGACCCTGGATCAGGTCCGGGTGGTCGAAGGGCCCAACTATCTGGCCGAACAGGGCCGGCTGACCGTGCGGCCGTCGAACGACCGGGGCCGGGCGAAGACGGTGACGGCCGAACGCCGCTTCTTCCCCGCCGGCGGCCAGACCACGACCGAGGTCGGGCTGGATTTCCGCGGGCTGGACGACGTTTATGTGGTGATGGGCGAACGGGCGGGCAGCCCGGCCGAGCCTGCCTGGGTCGTGCGTCTGTACTGGAACCCCTGGGCGCGGCTGATCTTCCTGGGGCCGATGATCATGGCGTTTGGGGGGCTTCTGTCCCTGCTGGACCGCCGGCTGCGGCTGGGCGTCGGGCCGCGTCGGAGGAAGGCCCCATGAGGCGGCTGATCCTGCTGATCGCGCCCGTTCTGGCGCTGATGCTGACGGCGGCCGAGCCCGCCGCCGCCCCCGACCGCCCCTTGAGCGACCCGGCGCAGGAAG
>NZ_JMQR01000036.1:0-27570 GCF_000698025.1 Brevundimonas sp. EAKA
GGCGGTGTTGGGGGCCAAGTCGCTGATAGACGCGATCAGAGCCTGAGAATGAGGCGCTCTGCGCATCATGCCGCTCGCGCACGCCCGCAGCTCAACTCGTTTTTACACAGCCTCGACTCAAAGCGGGAATTCGGGATGTCCGCTGTCAGCCAGAATTCGCTAAGAGTAAGGAATCAAGATCCAAACATCCGGGAAGCTCAGTCTCATGGTCGAATTGTATTTCGGTGTTGCTCAGCTCGGGCGCGACAGGTCAACTACATAGACATCGATCTGCGCGCGCCGCTCCACGGGAATTTGCGAGATGAGCATCTCCTGTAACGCCTCTGGAGTTGTTGGGCGCGCTGCTCCGCCCGGTTCGGCGGGCATGCGAACGCCAAGCCCAAACCAGAGGACAACGTAGACGCCGCGCCCTTGAGCGTGCCAGTCGCGCGTATAGAGCGCGTCGAGCTGATCCATCGGCGCGGTCCACATCGCCGGGTGCCACTGACCTTTGATCTCGACAGGGAGGCCTATCGTGTTGCGGATCGCCGCGATGTCCGCGCGCTTCTGGCCCGGCATGTGCATCTCGGGCTCAAACCGGATCGACGGCGGCAGTTGGCCGGAAATGTAGTCGACCAACCGATTGCGGCAGATGTTTTCAGTCTGTGGCTTGGTGGTCCGCCAGAATGCCTGCCACATGTCCGTGCTCCCCCCGCGGACGCGCTCCTGAAACGCTTGGAGGCGGTCGGCGAAATAGGCCCGCATATCATCGATGGCCTCGGGAAGGCCTTCGCTCATCACCGTCGAAAGCTGCGCGATGGTCGGCGCGACATACTCGTGATCGCGTCGCGCCTTACGTTGAAGATTGCGCGCATGCTTGAGCGTATCAGCATAGGAGGGGGCGACCCCGTCATCGACCCTGGGCGACTTCCGCAGCATGCGCCGCGTGGACGTCGCGATGCGACTGATAGATCCGTTGGCGCTCCTGCGCGCGGCGCTCTTCTCGCTCGGCCTGCTCGACCTTCCACGACGGAACCTCGACGACCGACGCCTCCGCCAGGATTCGAAGCAGCTCATCGTCGCCCCCGGCTGTTTCCACAGCGGCGAGTGTGACGAGAAGAGGCAGACCGTCGTCTCCCCGGCCCAGCCTTACGAGGCTTGTCTTCTCTGAGCATAACGACACAGGCGCGGGAGAAGAGCTGCGCCCGGCTGTCGGGCAACTCTCCTTCGTCCCGAACGACTTCACCCAAGAGCCTGAGCGTGAGCGGGTTTCTGTAGAGGTCCTCAAGGCCGCGATCGGTCATGTGGTCGAGGGCACGTGTGGCGTCGATCGACGGGAATTCGCCCTGCAGAAAGAGCAAGGCGTCGTCCCGGTCGAAGGGCTCAAGGTGGAGGATGAGCGGTTTGCTGGCGTAGTCGTCCTCGATCTTGATGCGGTCTGAGGCGCCGCGCCAATCCGCCTCGCGGCAGGACAGAATGAAGGGCGGGTTCCCCATCGCTGACAGCTTCTGAAGAACAGCGTCGACGCCTCCGCCGAGCGCTGTGGAGGCCACCTCGTCCAAGCCATCGATGATGATGCGAGACCCCTCAGGCAGCTCGATCCGGGCCGAGCGGAGGAATGATCCAGCGCGATAGTAGAGAGCGTCAGGCTGCTGGCCCAAAGCCTGGGTGAGGACGCTTTTGCCTGAGCCCGGATCCCCAAGCACAACGACCGGCGCCCCGATCGACAGGATGTCATCCTGATCGATGTATTCCTTGGCTCCCTCCAGGTTCAGGTACCCGCACGGAGTCGGCGGCGGCAAAGGATGCCTGCGTTGAAGCGCTAGCGGAGTTCGAAGTCTCCAACATGCGACGGTCCAATGAAGCTAGCGGTGCCAATGCGGCCATCCGAAACGGGATCACGGCTTT
Organism: Brevundimonas sp. EAKA; assembly: GCF_000698025.1. Lineage (NCBI taxonomy): Bacteria > Pseudomonadati > Pseudomonadota > Alphaproteobacteria > Caulobacterales > Caulobacteraceae > Brevundimonas > Brevundimonas sp. EAKA. Next base: position 1,888 of record NZ_JMQR01000036.1, read on the forward strand.
TGTGCTGGCGACTCTTCTTGGCTTGTTCGCGCCGCGGGCAGCGCCGACGAGTCCGCCTCAGCCACCATCGGTGTCCGCCTCCAGTTCGGTACGCTTGGTTTTGACGCCGAGCGCCCCGGCGGATCCCTCCGGCCAGTGACTCCAGACCTCGCGGATTCTGGCGCGGTGCCGCGTCGATGAGGCCTAGTCGGTACCGCTTGGGAGACCGAAGATCCGGGTGACCGGATGAATCGGCTCTATGCGCCCGCTCTGCGGATTGAACGCCAGCAGCGCGGTGCCGCCAAAGACCGGCCCCTCAGCGAGCATGGTCTTCTGGTCAGTGTCGAGTTCGCCGCTATGGGCCGCAGCCAAGAAGTCGCCGAAGGCGTCCATAGCCTTCTCGGCTTCAGGATCGCCGGCTTCGCCGTTGGGGATTAGGAACTTGAATTTTCGGCCAGCCGGATCCTCAAAATAGATTGAGTAGAACAGCGAATAGGGTTGATCTGGTGAGGCCTTTCCGGGGGTCCCGATGAGTGTAACCTTCACCGATGCGAAGCGGTCGCGCAGCGCCTTCAACCCAGCCTTTAGGGCTGCATAGTGGTCCTTGCCCATCTCGCCTAGGAAGCCGTTGAAGTAGCCTTGGCTGATGAATAGCATCACCCCTGTCGGGATCAGCCACTCGAGCCCGGCGAATGGGCCGCTTCTGGGCCGGCTTTCGACGACAAGGTCCAAGCCCGGTGCCGAGATGCCTTGCACGAAATCGTCAAACACCGCGAGCGGGATGTCGTCCGTGTAGATCAGGCCGATCTGCGGGGGTGGCGACGACATGGCTTCACCATCCTTCTTGAAAATCTAGGTTAGGACTCATCAGCGTCACCGGCGAAGGAACGCTTGATTCGCGCCTAGTTGCCAAAGATTCCTCGGTCCGGCCGCGCCCAGGCGGCTTCGAAGTCATTGATCGCCGACCTCCGGCCTGGGTCGAGATCCTCCCGGACAAGGATTTCGGAGATGCGAGCGCGGAAGGCGTCCGGATCGACGAGCGCGTCCACAGATCCGCGATCGAGATAGGTATAGCGCCGCGCCACGACGTCGCCGGCGGAATGCGACCAGCCGACGGAGACGAACGAACGGGCGAGCGCTTCGACGACTGCGTCGTCATCCAGCTGTTCGGTCAGCCACGCGCGTACTCGTTCTGCACCGCCCTCTCCCACCAGGTCGCGCCAGCGAAACAGTTTTGACACCAGATCCGGCAGGCCGATCAGGACGCCTTCGACGGCGGCGGCCTGGACCCTTGCCAGCGCCAAGGCTCGTAGACGCGCTGTCGCCTCGGTGCTGGCCAGAGGCTCTCCGCACCTTCGTCCTTCTTCCACTGGTTCAAGCTGAGCGACGCAACGCAGGGCGATGTCGATCAGCCAACGGAGCGTGGCGGTCTGCGCCGCGGCTTCCAGCACGGCGTCGCGGTCGTCGATCTCGAGCCGCTCGGTCACCAGGCGGTTCAGCAGCCAGTGAATGCGGAGGAAGTTGTCGCCGACCGAGAATGCGCCGGCCTTGTCGGCCGCGACGTCGAGTTCGTCGGCGATACTGAATATGGCGGCGACGAGGGGTGCGATACTGGCCTCCGGTACCTGCGGGGCGCGGAAAGTTAACTCGTCCAGCAGCACGGCCGCCCGCGTGCCGCCGCGGCGCCGCGCGGTCGCTAAAGCCTGGCGCAGGGTCTCGCGCACGAAGTCCGGATCGTCTGCCCGGGCCATGAAGGCTTGGATCTCGGTCGCCGGTGCGACTTGGTCCGACAGGGCGAAGCGGAAATAGGGATCGAAGTGCGCCTCGACGCACACCCGGCGTTGCAGACGCCATTCTTGCCCGAAATCAGCGCCGTAGTAGTGATTGCTCCAAGCGTTCTCGAGTGCGGGGAACAGGCGCATCAAGGCTCTGCGCAGGGTCGGCCGCTGCCCTTCGGGGACGCTCCCCAAGAGCCGGGCGTCGCAATGGGCTTCCGCCTGAGCGTGGGGCTCGAACCCTAGTTCGTGCCCGCAAACGAGCGTCTTATTGTCGTAGATGGCCCGGTGAACTTGGGGCCAGAACAGGCGCAGCGTCTCCATTGCCAGGAAGTCGGCGGCGTCGACATCGCCGGCCACGGCCGGCCAGGTCACCTCGAGCGCATTGGTGAGCCGAACGACATCGCGCGGGCGAGCGATGTTCGGGGCGACGACATCGTAGAAGACGTTCATGAACCGGGTCATCCGGTCGTCTTCGATAACGCCGATCACGCTCCCTACGTTGTTGAGCAGCAGGCTGCGCAGGTCGTCAGGCTCCGGGGGCGGCAACTCGAACGCCGCCTGGACGATCTTCTCCAGAAAGTGTGCGCCCTCGGAGGGGAAGCGTTCGGCGACTGCCGCTTCCGTCAGCGCGCGATCGAACACCATTAGATAGATAACGTTCGGCAGACGCCCTACCGACTTGACGAGCTTGAAGATCAGCAGCGCGTCGTCGGCGCTCAGACGATCGAGGTCGTCGATGATGACGAGGAAGCGCTTGTCGGCCGACCGCAGCGCCCTAGCGATGATGGCATGCTCCTCCGGCACGGTCCTCTCTCCCCCAAGCACATCGCCGACCAGCTTGGCCGCACCGCCTGCGGCGGCGCCGCCGGTCCCGACCGTCGCTAGGTTCACCGCCGCCTCGATCAGCGGGCTGGCGCTGCCGAGCTTGCGGCCCAGGGCCCGGAAGGCGTCCTTGGCCTTGTCAGGCAACGACTTGCCAATTGCTGAGCCGAGCTCACGGAAGAAGGCAATGGCGAGGGCGTCAGCACCGTTGAACCACCACGGATTAAACTCGACGAGTACGAGGTTTTCGGCCCCCTTCAACCCGCCAGTCTCTAGATGATGTTTGATGAGGTTGACGGCGCTGCTCTTGCCAGAGCCCCAAGGACCATGGACACTGACCACTAGACCTTCAGGAGATTTCAGACCAGCGATGCTGGTGGCGATAGCCCGGGCGAAAGGATCGAAGCCGAAGGCATCTTGCTCCGGTAAGTCAATGGGTTGGTCGGCGCTGAGCGTGCCGGAACCCTGAGTGTCGGTGCTAGCGCACGGGGCGGCGGCAGCCTCCGCCGTTGCGACCGGCGCAGCCGCCTTGGCGGTCCCGCGGTGAAGCCACCGTAGCCAATTCATCGTCTGTGCCCGCTTCGCCGCTTATATCAGGACGCAACTTCGCATATTTGCGGCGCTAACACCTGCCAACTTTAAGTTCACAATGGGCTGGCGCCGATCAGGTAACCTGTGGCGGCAGGAGCCGATACCGGGACGAGCGCAAAGCGGACATTCATTGAAGAGCTCGGCCCTGAGCTACTCGCGGAAGTCCCAGCTAGTCGAAGTCAGGTCAATCCGCTCAAACCAGATATCCGCGCCGAGCGCGGCATGGGTAGCCGTTCGCGTCTTTGTGAGGATTAAGGTCTAGCGACATCTTTGATCGCGTGAACCGCTTCTGACAGTAAGGACACTCGACCTTAAAGCTCTGGGCGAAATCTGCGAGTTAGATCGTCAGCGTTAACTTGCGGCGACAGTTTTTGTCATCCGGGCCCGCAGACGCTTGCGCACGCCGTGTCCGACGGACGACAGGATCGATAGCGCACCGTCTTGCTGTCGGCCTTCATGATCAAACAGGCCTGCCGCTCGCTGATCCCGAACACCGTCCGGATCCTCGCGACGCCTTCGCGCATCGCGACGTCCCCTACCATTTTTTGAAAGCAGGTCGTTCAGCGCCGCCTTGTCCAGCATCGTGTCCGTCAGCAACCGCTTCAGTCTGTCCCCCCTTCCAAGGACCGGACTCTAGCGCCGCGTGGAGGAAATTCTCACGGGCACGTCAACGTCGCCGTAGGGGCTCCGCCCGGATCATGGCGTCGGGCCAGAAGATCCGCACTCCGTCCGACCTATCGACCGGCGCGAGCCAAGAGTTCGATTAGCTCGCCGGCCTTGGCCTTTCGATCCTCCGGATCGTCACCCGTCATGGCTCCCATGACGCAGTGGTCGAGGTGGTCCCTCAACACTTCCGTCTCTACGCGAAGGAGCGCTGCGCGGACGGCCCGCAACTGGGTGAGCAGGTCGATGCAGTAGCGGTCCTCGTCGACCATGCGGGCGATGCCCCGCACCTGGCCTTCGATCCGGCTCAGCCGGTTAAGGATTTTGGGCTTCGTATCGATTTGCATGCGGCTTCGCTCCAGAGTGTCTGTATACCCCATGCGGGTATCTTGCTCCATACCCCCTACAGGTATATTCGAGGCGCTTGGATCAGCCGGAGAGCGTCATGTCCACTCATCCTCACGGTCACGCCGCAGGTCGCTCCTGCTGCTCGGCGGAACCCTCCGCGGGATCGGTCGCGCTAAAGGATCCGGTCTGCGGGATGTCGGTTGATGCAAAGACGACCGCTCACCGGGCCAGCCATGACGAGCAGGACTATTTCTTCTGCTCGGCAGGGTGCCGAACCCGATTCGTGGCGGATCCACAGCGCTATCTGAAGCCTGCTTCGGAGCCCGCCCCCGCCATTCCGGGCGTGATCTACACCTGCCCCATGCATCCGGAAATCCGGCAGGAGGGTCCGGGGTCCTGCCCGATCTGCGGCATGGCGCTCGAGCCTGAAACCGTCGCCGCCGAAGCGCCGCCCAATCACGAACTGATCGACTTCACCCGCCGCTTCTGGATCGGTCTGATTCTGACCCTGCCGGTCTTCGCGCTGGAGATGGGCGCCCATCTGACGAACCTGCACATGCTCATCCCCGGCCGGCTGTCGAACGGGATCCAATTCGTTCTGGCCACGCCGGTCGTCCTGTGGTGCGGCCTGCCCTTCTTCCAGCGCGGCTGGACCTCGCTGCGCACGCGCCGGCTGAACATGTTCACCCTGATCTCGATGGGGGTCGGGGTCGCATGGCTTTACAGCATCGTGGCCGTCGTAGCGCCATGGCTGTTCCCGCCCGCCTTCCTCAAGGCCGACGGGAGCGCGCCGGTGTATTTCGAGGCGGCGGCGGTCATCACGGTGCTGGTCCTCGTCGGACAGATCCTGGAACTTCGCGCCCGCGAGCAGACGTCGGGGGCGATCCGGGCCTTGCTGGATCTCACGCCCAAGACCGCGCGAAGGGTCCGGGCGGACGGCGTTGACGAGGATGTCTCGCTCGACCTGATCACTGTCGGCGACTCCCTGCGGGTCCGCCCCGGTGAGAAAGTCCCGGTGGACGGCGAAATCCTGGATGGCCGTATCGCCGTCGACGAGTCGATGGTGACCGGCGAGTCCATGCCGGTGACCAAGGAGGTCGGCGACCGGGTCGTCGCCGGCGCCCTGAACAAGACCGGATCCTTCATCATGCGCGCCGACAAGGTCGGGGCCGACACCCTGCTGGCGCAAATCGTCCAGATGGTCGCTCAGGCCCAACGCAGCCGCGCGCCGATCCAGCGGCTGGCCGACACGGTATCTGGATGGTTCGTTCCGACGGTGATCACAATCGCCCTGCTGGCCGCCGCCGTCTGGGGGCTGGTCGGGCCGGAGCCCCGGCTGTCCTATGCCCTGGTCGCCGCTGTCTCGGTCCTGATCATCGCCTGTCCCTGTGCGCTCGGTCTCGCGACCCCCATCTCGATTATGGTAGGGGTCGGACGAGGCGCGCGCGCCGGGGTCCTGATCAAGAACGCTGAAGCGCTGGAGCGCTTCGAAAGGGTCGACACCCTGATCCTCGACAAGACCGGCACCCTGACCGAGGGACGCCCGTCCGTGACAGCGATGGTGATCGCCAAAGGCTTCGACGAAACAGACGTGCTGCGTCTTTCGGCCAGTCTGGAGCGCGGAAGCGAGCACCCCTTGGCGGATGCGATCGTCCAGGCCGCCAAGGACCGCCATCTGCCCCTGTCGGAAGCCGTGGACTTCGACAGTCCGGTGGGACGCGGCGTGCGCGGTGTTGTCGAGGGACGCCAGGTGGCCCTGGGCAACACCCGGTATCTCGGTGAGCTTTCGATCGACGTCTCCACGCTGGAGCCGAAGGCGGACGCACTCCGGAACGACGGCGCCACGGCCATTTTCGTGGCCATCGACGGCAAGGCCGCCGGGGTCCTCGGCATCGCCGACCCGGTCAAGGCCACCACGTCGGCCGCGATCCTCGCGCTGAAGGCGGCCGGTCTGAGACTGGTCATGATGACCGGGGACAACCGAACCACGGCCGAAGCCGTGGCGCGACGCCTCGGGATCGACGAGGTCCATGCCGAGGTCCTGCCGCAGGACAAGGCGTCGGTGGTTCAGCAGCTTCGCTCACAGGGCCGCATCGTCGCCATGGCCGGAGATGGGGTCAACGACGCCCCGGCTCTCGCAGCCGCCGATGTCGGCGTCGCCATGGGCGCGGGCTCGGATGTGGCGATCGAGAGCGCGGGCGTAACCCTGTTGAGCGGCGATCTGCAAGGCATAGTCCGGGCGCGGCGTCTGTCGCGAGCGGTCATGGGGAACATCCGGCAAAACCTGATCTTCGCCTTCGGTTACAATGCGCTCGGCATCCCGGTCGCGGCCGGCCTGCTGTATCCCGTCTTCGGCTGGCTGCTCTCGCCCGCTCTTGCAGCGCTCGCCATGGCGCTCTCTTCGGTCAGCGTCATCGGCAATGCGCTGAGGCTGCGCGCGGTGAAGCTCTAGGCGGCCTGAGAATTCAGAAAGCATTAACCAAGCCTCGACAGGAATCCGCGACGCAGCCTAGATTCCCCCTGTAGCTGATTTGGTCGGGAGAGCGCCTTGCGGGGCATGGAGCGGCGGCAAGACAAGCGAGGCCGACGCGCCACCGACAGGGCCCCCAGCGCCCCGGCCTGGATGCGCATCGGCGTGCTGGTCCTCGCCCTCGGCTCCACCGGATACGTGCTGTTGATGTCGCGAGACGCGACACGCCCTGCCCGCGAAGCCCATCGCCTCCAGAACGAGAACCTGACGTTGAGCGCCCAGCTCGCCGCCAGCCGGACCGCCGTCCTGATGCAGGCCGCCCAGACCGGGATCGACGTCGGGACAGCCGCACTGCTGGACGACGCGCTCCCGATGGCCGCCGTCGAGAGGGCGCGCGGCGTCGCGCCGAACGCGGGCTTCTCGGTGATCGGCGCCGACGGCGCGATCCTGGCCAGCCAGGGGCCGGTGCAGTCGCCCGGCGTCATCGCCCTGACGGGGCCGCAAGCCGGGGGGCGGCGGCTTGAAGCGCGCATTCTCCCGTCCCTGCCCGCCTCTGGCGCGGTCCGGATCGTGTCGAAGACGGGGGTCATCCTGGCCTCGCCGAACGCCGCCGAGGTCGGCCGGTCCGCAACGCCGTTGATCGGCGTCCAGGCCGGCGACCTGGCGTCCCTGACCACGCCCGTCGCCACGCCGGGGGGCAGGGCGTCGGTCGTGGCGGCGCCGATCACGCCCGACGGTCCCTATGTGGTCGCCTTGCAGAGCGGACCGCCCGCGGGCGCGGCGGGTCTGCTGGGCGAGGCCTGGGTTCTGGCGGCCCCCGTGCTGCTGGGCCTCGGCGTCCTGGCGCTGTTCCTGTTCCAGGGCCTGCGTCGTGCGCGCGCCAGCCGGGAATGGGCCTCGTCGGAAAAACGCTTCCGCATCGCGGTGGAGGCGGCGCGCTGCGGCGTATGGGAATGGGATCTGGACGGCGCCGAAGTGACCCTGTCCGACTATATGGCGACCCTGCTGGGCTTCGAGACCGGCGGCGTCGTACCGGCCGAGATCGTGATGGCCCGCATCCATCCCCGTTACCGCGACCAGGTGCAGCACGCGTTGCGCCAGGCCTCGGCCTATGGCGCCTTCGAGGTCACCTTCCCCGTCCCGGGCGACGGCGGCCGGACCCGCTGGATCGATGCGCGCGGCCAGGCGCGAGGGGCGCGGGGCGAGGCCGGCTTTTCCGCCATCCTGGGCGTCGCCCTGGACATCACCGAGGCCCGCCGGGCCAAGGCCGCCGCCCAGTCCGCCGAAAGCCGTCTGCGCGACGGGGTGGAGAGCATCTCGGACGCCTTCGTCCTGTTTGATCGCCAAGGCCGCCTCATCCTCTGGAACCAGGCGTTCGAGGACGCTTTCGACTTCCAGTCCGGCGTCGTGCGGCGCGGCGCGGCGAAGGAGGAATTGAACCGCATCGCCGCCCTGGCCATCAAGGCCGAACATGCGCCGACGGACGGCCGGGCGGGCCTTCGCGAGGTCGAACTGCACGACGGCCGCTGGCTGCAGTTGTCCGAACGCTTCACCTCGGAGGGCGGCTCGGTGGTCACCGCCGCCGACATCACCGCCATCAAGCGCGAAGAGACCGAACGCCGCCGCGCCGTCGAGGACCTGAGCCGCACCGTGGCCCAGCTCGAAGCCAGCCAGCAGATGCTGTCGCAACTGGCCCGGAAATACGAGATCGCCATGACCCGGGCCGAGGCCGCAAACCAGGCCAAGTCCGAGTTCCTGGCCAATATGAGCCACGAACTGCGCACCCCCCTGAACGCCATCAACGGCTTCTCGGAGATCATGGCCGCCGAGCTGTTCGGCCCCATAGGCGAGAAGTACAAGGGCTACGCCGGCGACATCCTGAAGTCGGGCCAGCATCTGCTCAGCCTGATCAACGACATCCTGGACATGGCCAAGATCGAGGCCGGCAAGATGACCCTGCACTATGAGCCCGTCTCGCTGCGGGACGTGTGCGAGGACGCCGCCCGGCTGATGCGTGGCAAGGTTCTGGAGTCCGGCCTGACCCTGGAGATCGAAGCGGGCGACCTGCCGGACATCGAGGCGGACCACCGCGGCGTGAAACAGGTGATGCTGAACCTGATCTCCAACGCCGTTAAGTTCACGCCCGAAGGCGGGACCGTCACCCTGTCGCTGACGCCGTTCAAGGGGGCGGCCGGCGAGGATCGCGTCCGGGTCGCCTGCGCCGACACCGGCATCGGCATCGCGCCTGAACATATGGTCCGTCTGGCGCGGCCCTTCGAACAGGTCGAAGGCCAGCATTCCAAGACCACCCAGGGCACCGGCCTGGGCCTGGCCCTGACCAAGTCGCTGATCGAGATGCATGGCGGCCGGCTGAACATAGAAAGCGAGCCCGGGGTGGGCACGGTGGTCAGTTTCGACCTGCCGACGCGACGTCCCGTCCAGACCGTCCAGCCCATGAAGGCCGCCTTCGCCGCCTGAGCCGCCTGAGCCGCCGGGGCGAGCGATCAGAGTTCGAGCCGGTATCCCACGCTCGGTTCCGTGACGACCAGGGCCGGTTCGGCGGGGTCGGCCTCCAGCTTGTGGCGCAGTTGGCCGATCACGACGCGCAGATACTGGACATCGGCGGCGTGGCCCGCGCCCCAGACGGTCTTCAGCAGGTCGGCGTGGCCCAGCACCTTGCCGGCGTTGCGGGCCAGACAGGCCAGGACTTCGTATTCCTTGGGGCGCAGCTTCACCCGCTCGCCGGCGCGGGTGACGATGCGGCGGTCCAGGTCGATGACCACCTCTCCGACCGTGACCACGCCGCCCGCCACCGGCGCCAAGGCCCCCTGGCGCAGCCCGGCCCGGATGCGCGCCAGAAGTTCGCCGACCCCGAACGGCTTTTCGACATAGTCATTGGCGCCCAGGTCCAGGGCCGCGATCTTCTCGGCCTCGCGATCGCGGGCCGACAGGATGATGATCGGCCCCTGGTAGAATTCCCGCGCCCGTCTCAGCACGTCCTTGCCGTCCATGTCGGGCAGGCCCAGGTCCAGCACCACGGCGTCGGGGCTCCACAATGCGATGGCGCGCAGGCCTTCCTGACCACTGTCGGCGCGGCGGGGTTCGTAACCGGCGGCGTCCAGGGCGGGCGACAGGAAGCGGTGGATCTGGGGCTCGTCGTCGATGACGAGGACCTGGGGGCGGACGGCAGGCATCACAGCAGATCCGGATGGGTGGCGATGGATTTGGGCAGGCTGATCAGGATGCGCGTGCCCCGCTTGCCGCCGTCGGGTCCGTCGTGGATCGGGCTGGCGGCGGCGATGCGGCCGCGCATGGCCTCGACGAAGCCCTTGGCGATAGCCAGACCCAGGCCGGCCCCCTGGACTCTGTCGGGGGCGCGGTCGGTCGAATCCTCCATGCGGCGGAACTTGTCGAACACCCGTTCCAGCTCGGCCGTGGGTATGCCGCGCCCCTCGTCCTCGATGGAAATGACGACGGAGCCCCGGTCCTCATAGGCCGCCAGTTCGATGGTCGTCCCGTCGGGGCTGTAGGCGATGGCGTTCTCAAGAATATTGACCACCGCCTGTTCCAGCAGACCGGGGTCGGCTTCCACCATGCTGAGCTGGGGCGGGAAGTCGCGGGTGATCCGACGTCGCCCCAGGCGGCGCGACACCCGGTCGGCGGCGGCGTTCAGGGCGTCGCGCACATCGGTCCAGTCGGTGCGGACGTTCAGCCCGCCGCCCTCCAGCCGGGTCATGTCCAGCAGGTCGCCGACATAGCGCGACAGGCGTTCAGCCTCTTCGCGGATGCTGAGCAGCAGGTCGTCGCGGACCTCGGGCTTCAGGGTCGCCCCATAGTCGATCAGGGTGGTGGCCGAGCCCAGCACGGTCGACAGGGGCGTGCGCAGATCGTGGCTGACCGAGTTCATCAGGGCGGCGCGGAACCGGTCGGCGCGACGCAGGGTCTCGCTCTCCAGCGCCTGTCCGGCCAGATCAGCCCGCTCCAGCGCCACGGCGCCCTGATCCAGCAGGGCCAAGGCCAGCCGCTCCTCGTCCGAGCCCGCCGCCACGGCCGAGGCGTCGATCCCCGCCACGCCGGCGCGACCGCGCACGCCTTGCAGGGGCTGAAACCGCCAGCGGGTCTGCGGCAGGGTGCCGGTGCCGTGACCCGTGACCTCGCCGTGGGTCCAGGCCCAGCGGGCCGCGGCCATGGCGTCGGCGCCCAGAACCACGCCCTCGGGGCTGGCGGCCGTCAGGACGATGTCGTCGCCGTCCGGCAGCAGGACCACCGCCCCGGCCCCGGCGGCGGCGGCGGCCTGTTCGGCCAGGCTTCGGGCGGTCGTCGCACGATCCTGGGCCGCCGACAGGGTCTGGCTGGCGGCCAGCAGGGCAGAGACGGCGGCGGCGCGACGCTGGGCCGCGCGGGCCTGTTCGCGCACCCGCCCGGCCAGGGCCCCCGTGCCCAGGGCGACGGCCCAGAACAGCAAAAGTGTGAGGAAGTCCGTCGGCGAACCGATCAGGAAACTGTAGCGCGGCTGAAGGAACAGGAAGTTGTAGGTCAGGAAGGCCAGGGTCGCCGCTACGAGAGCGGGCCGCAGCCCGTTCAGCACCCCCGCCGCCACAACGGCGGCCAGATAGATGACGCCCAGATCGACCCGCTCGAACCGCGTGTCCAGCAACAGGGCGACGCCGGTCGCGGCCCCGACGAAACCCGCGCCGGCGGAATAGGGACGCCAGTCCAGACCAGGCCGGAGACCGGACCTGATCGTCGGCTCGGGCGCCGACCCATCGCCTTCGGTCACGACATGGACGGCCACGCCCTGGGCCTTGCGCAGCAGTTCGGTGGCCAGCGCCCGGCCGGTCCATTCGGCGAGGCGGCCGCCCCGCGTCTTGCCGATGACGATCTGGGTGACGTTGTTGCGGTGGGCGTGATCCAGAACGGTGCGCACGACGTCGTCGCCGCTCAGCGTCACCGGTCGCCCGCCCAGTTGTTCGGCCAGTTTGAAGGCTTCGGACAGACGGCCGGCGGATCGCGCGTCGGAACGCGAGCCCGACGGCCGCTCGACGTGGGCCACCGACCAGGGGGCGTCCATCATCATGTCCGACATGCGTCGTCCGGTCCGCACCAGAGACGCGCTCATGGCGTCGCCCCCGACCAGGACCAGGATCCGCTCGCCCGCCGCCCACGGCCCCGACACGCCCCGCTCGCGCAGATGCGACAGCAGTTGATCGTCCACCGTCTGGGCCGCGCGGCGCAGGGCCAGTTCGCGCAGGGCCGTCAGGTTCTCCAGCTTGAAGAAGTTCTCGGACGCCACCCGCGCCGTTTCGGGCACATAGACCTTGCCCTCGGCCAGACGGGCGCGAAGGTCCTCGGGCGTGATGTCCACCACCTCGATGTCATCGGCCTCGGTCAGGAGGCTGTCGGGCACCGTCTCGCGCTGACGCACGCCGGTGATGCGCAGGATGACGTCGGACAGGCTCTCCAGATGCTGGATGTTCAGCGTCGTCCAGACGTCGATCCCGGCGTCGCGCAACTCCTCCACATCCTGCCAGCGTTTGGGGTGGCGCGAGCCGGGGACGTTGGAATGGGCGTATTCGTCAACCAGCAGCAGGCCGGGACGACGCGCCAGCGCCCCATCCAGATCGAACTCCATCAGCGAACGGCCCCGATGGTCGATCGGGGCGCGGGGCATGACGTCCAGCCCGCGCAGCAGGCTCATCGTCTCCTTGCGGCCGTGGGTCTCGACCACGCCGACGACGACATCCAGCCCCTCGGCCTTTCGGCGGCGGGCGGCGCGCAGCATCTCATAGGTCTTGCCCACGCCGGGCGACATGCCCAGAAACACCTTCAGCCGCCCGCGCTTGCGGCGCGGAACGGCTGAAGTCGCGGGCGTTTCGGCCTCGGTCTCGGGCAATCAGCCCTCCGCGCCGAAACGGGCGTCCAGGGCGCGGTTGGTCAGCAGGACATTGACGCGCGGCTGGCCGACGAAGCCCAGCAGAGCCCCCTGGGTCTGGCCGTCGATGATGGTCTGGACCTGCTGCACGGGAACGCCTCTGGCGCGGGCGATCCGCGCGGCCTGAAGCCGAGCGTAGGCCGGGGACACGTCCGGGTCGAGGCCCGAGGCGGAGGTGGTCACCGCATCGGCGGGGATGACGCCGGGACCGTCCTCGGCGCGGATGGTCTGGGCGCTTTCGGCGACGCGGGCCGCCAGATTCGGGTTCAACGGCCCCATGTTCGAGCCCGACGAGGCGGCGGCGTCATAGCCGTCGCCCGCCGCCGAGGGGCGCGGATGCAGATAGGTCGCGCCCGCGAACGGCTGTCCGATCAGGGCCGAGCCGACGACCCGACCGCCGGCGTCGCGCACCAGGCTGCCGTTGGCCTGGCTGGGGAAGACGAGCTGGGCGATCCCTGTGACCGCCAGCGGATAGGCCAGCCCCAGCAGGAGGGTGAACAGGGCCATCATCGCGATGGCCGGACGGAACGAATGGACCATTTTCGTCGCCTCAGAGGCTGGTTTTCGACGCGGCCGCAGCGCGCATCTTGTTGAGACGATTGTGCATCGGAATATCCTTGGAAACGCGCATCAGGCCAGGCCGAGCGTGGAAATGATGAGGTCGATCAGCTTGATGCCTACGAACGGCGCGATCAGGCCGCCGAGGCCGTAGATCAACAGGTTGCGACCCAGGAGGGCGCCCGCGCCGATGGCCCGGTATTTGACGCCCTTGAGCGCCAGAGGGATCAGGGCGACGATGACCAGGGCGTTGAAGATGACCGCCGACAGGATGGCGCTCTCTGGGCTGTGCAGACGCATGACGTTCAGCGCGCCCAGCGCCGGCAGCGAGACCACGAACATCGCCGGGATGATGGCGAAATACTTGGCCACGTCGTTGGCGACCGAGAAGGTGGTCAGGGCGCCGCGCGTGATCAGCAGTTGCTTGCCGACCTCGACGATCTCGATGACCTTGGTCGGATCGCTGTCGAGATCGACCATATTGCCGGCCTCGCGGGCGGCCTGGGCGCCGGTCTGCATGGCCACGCCGACGTCGGCCTGAGCCAGGGCAGGCGCATCATTGGCGCCGTCGCCGCACATGGCCACCAGCCTGCCCTTGGCCTGTTCGGCCTTGATCAGCCGCATCTTGTCCTCGGGCGTGGCCTCGGCGAGGTAGTCGTCCACCCCCGCCTCCGAGGCGATGGCCGCCGCCGTCACCGGGTTGTCGCCGGTGATCATGACGGTGCGCAGGCCCATGCGACGCAGGTCGGCGAAGCGCGCCTTCACCCCCGGCTTGACCACGTCCTTCAGATGGATGACGCCCACCAGGACGCCGTTCTGGGTGACGGCCAGGGGCGTGCCGCCCGAGCGGGCGATCCGGTCCACGGCCTGGCGGAACTCGGCCGGGGCCGCACCGTCAGACAGGTTCAAATCCTTCAGCACCGCATCGACCGCGCCCTTGCGCCAGCTGTCCTTGCCGACGTCCAGGCCTGACTGGCGGGTGACGGCGGTGAAGGGGATGGCGACGGCGCCGGCCGGCTGTTCCACCGAGACGCCGGCGTTGCGGCCCAGTTCGACGATGGAGCGGCCTTCCGGCGTCTCGTCGGCCAGGGACGCCATGACGGCGGCGGCCAGGGCGGCTTCCAGACGCACGCCAGGAACCGGAATGACCTCGGTCGCCATGCGGTTGCCGAAGGTGATGGTGCCGGTCTTGTCGAGCAGCAGGGTGTCGACGTCGCCTGCCGCCTCCACCGCACGGCCCGAGGTCGCCAGCACATTGACCTTCAGCAACCGGTCCATGCCGGCGATGCCGACGGCGGACAGCAGCCCCCCGATCGTGGTCGGGATCAGGGTGATGAACAGGGCGCCCAGCACCAGCGGGTCGATACGGACGCCCGAATAGGCGCCCAGACCGACCAGGGTCACGACCGCGATCAGAAAGATCAGGGTCAGGCCGGCCAGCAGCACGGCCAGGGCCAGTTCGTTCGGCGTCTTGCGACGGTCCGCGCCCTCGACCATGGCGATCATGCGGTCGAGGAAGGTCGAGCCCGGCTTGGCGGTGATGCGCACCTTGATCCAGTCGGACACCACGGTGGTGCCGCCGGTCACGGCCGAACGGTCGCCGCCGCTTTCGCGGATCACCGGCGCGCTCTCGCCGGTGATGGCGGCCTCGTTGACCGAGGCCACGCCCTCGATGATCTCGCCGTCCGAGGCGATGACATCGCCGGCCTCGACCAGGATGATCGACCCGACCTCGAGCTCGGACGCATTGGTCGGAACCACTGTGCCGGTCTCGGGATCGACGATCAGCTTGGCCTTGGTCGTGACGCGGGTAGCGCGCAGACTATCGGCCGCCGCCTTGCCCCGCCCTTCGGCGACGCTTTCGGCGACATTGGCGAACAGGACCGTGGCCCACAGCCACAGCGCCAGCTGCACCGCGAACCCCGCCGACTGGCCGCCCACGACCGCCGCGACCGCCGACACCGTGGCCAGCAGGGCCACGATCCAGGTGGTGAAGATGACCGGGTTCTTGACCAGTTTGGCCGGGTTCAGCTTGAGGAAGGCCTCGCCGACGGCGCGACCGATCATCGCCCCGGAGAGACCGCCCGCGATGGGGGTCGAACGACCGCCTTCGCCGGGCTCCCCCCCGCGTGGATCCAATGTGATTTGTGTCATGTCAGGATGTCCGGAGGATCAGGCGCCGGCGACCGCCGCGAGCACCTGGAAGTGCTCGACGATCGGTCCCAGGGCGAGGGCGGGCAGGAACTGCAAACCGCCGAGGATGAGGATCACGCCGATCAGCAGGCCGATGAACAGGCCGTTGTCGGTGGGCAGGGTGCCGGTGGACGCCGCCAGCTTGGGCTTGACCACCAGGCTGCCGGCGATGGCCAGGACGGCGACGGCCGGAACGAACCGCCCGAACAACATGCCCAGGCCCAGGGTCGTGTTCCACCAGGGGGCGTTTGCGGTCAGTCCCGCGAAGGCCGAGCCGTTGTTCGCCGCCGCCGAGGTGTAGGCGTACAGGATCTCGGACAGACCGTGCGGCCCGTCGTTCAGCAACCCTTCCAGCGCTGTGGGGAACACCGCGCTGACGGCCGAGAAGCCCAGGATGGCCAGCGGCAGAACCAGCACTGCGATCATGGCGAACTGAATCTCGCGCGCCTCGATCTTCTTGCCCAGATATTCCGGTGTCCGACCGACCATCAGGCCCGCGACGAAGACCGACAGCAGGGCCATCACCACCATGATGGCGATGCCCGACCCGATCCCGCCCGGCAGGATCTCGCCCAGCTGCATCAGGAACATCTGCAAGGCCCCGCCCAGCGGCATATAGCTGGCGTGCATCGAGTTGACCGAACCGTTCGAGGCGCCGGTCGTCACGACCGACCAGACGGTCGAGGCCGGCGCCCCGAAGCGGACCTCCTTGCCCTCCATGTTCGCCGACGCATCGACGTGGGCGGCGACCAGGGCCGGGGCCGGCTGGGTCTCGATCACATACATGGCCGCGCTGGAGACGCTCAGGATGATCAGGGCCGACGCGACCAGGGCGCGGATGTCGCGCCCTGCCATGGCCGAACGGCCGAAGGCGAAGAAGGCGGCCCAGCCCATGACGTTGATCGCCACGGCGGTGATCAGATTGGTCAGAGGCGAAGGGTTCTCGAATGGATGGGCGCCGTTGACGTTGAACACGCCGCCGCCGTTGATGCCCAACTGCTTGATCGCCACCTGGCTGGCCGCCGGGAACAACGGCAGGGTCTGGGACCCGCCCTCGACCGTCGTCGCATGGACGTTGGCGGTCAGGCTCTGGACGATGCCCAGGCCGGACAGCACCACGGCCAACACGAAGGCGGCCGGCAGCAGAACATACAGGGTGGTGCGGGTCAGGTCGGCCCAGAAATTGCCGACCCCCTCGCCGCGATTGGCGATGAAGGCGCGCGCCAGTGCGGCGGCGATGGTTGCGCCGGTCGCGGCCGAGACGAAGTTCTGAACCGTCAGGCCGACCATCTGGGTGAAGGTCGACAGGGTCGTCTCGCCGCCATAGCTCTGCCAGTTGGTGTTGGTGACGAAGCTGACGGCGGTGTTGAAGGCCAGGTGTGGCGACACGCCGGCGAAGCCTTGCGGGTTCATCGGCAGCACGCCTTGCAGACGCAGGATGGCGTACAGCAGGACAAAGCCCGCCGCGTTGAAGGCCAGCAGGGCTCCGGCATAGCCCAGCCAGCCTTGGCTGCGCTTCGGATCGACCCCGGCCGCCCGATAGAAGACGGCCTCGACCGGTTTCAGCACCGGATCCAGCCAGGTCCGCTCGCCGTTCCAGACGCGCGACATATAAACGCCGATGGGCCAGCCGAGCAGTACGGCCAGCCCAAGGGTCAGGGCGATCTCGCCCCATCCTTGAATGTTCATGATTTCAGTCCCGGTTCTTCAGAACCGCTCGGGCCGCAGCAGAGCCGCGACCATGTAAACGGCGACGACGACCGCCCCCGCGCCCCAGAGCATGGCGATCATCGTCACACCCGTCTCAACGCTGCGGCCAGCGCGGCGAAGGCGATGAACGCCCCGGCCCCGACCGCCAGAAAAACAACATCGGCCATGCCGGCCTCCTCAGCTCAAATCAGAGCCGGGAGGGACCATGGAGGGGCGTAAAGGCGCGATGTGAATCCCGGCGTTCGGCGTAATGAAATCATAATGCGAAAGGGAAGACGTGCGTCCTCATCACCGCAAGCAGCGCCGTTCATGAGCCGAAAGGCGATTGCGGGGCAGGAGTGGGAGCCAATCGAAACATCGACGCACTGGCCGCCTGTCCTGAACTCAGCCCTGTGTGTTCGCCGCTGATCGATCGCTTTCGATCAGCCGGTCACGCACATCGGCGGGGGCGGCTTCGGCCCAGCTAAGGAGCTTGTCGAGAACCGGGCAGAGGGACTGTCCCCATTCGGTCAGATGATATTCCACCTTGGGCGGGACCTGGGGGTGGACGATGCGGGCCACGACTCCATCGGCTTCAAGCTGTCGAAGCTGCTGGATCAGCATCTTCTGCGACACGCCGGGAATAGCTTTTTCGAGTTCGGAGAACCGCCGCACGTTCGACCCGAACAGCTGGAACAGGATCACCAGCTTCCAGCGTCCTTCGAGGACACGGATGACATTCTGCGCGCTCAAGGCCGCAGTCTGGGGGGTGTAGTCGAAGGGCTTACCTTCAGGTGCGTACCTAACTTTTTCGTCGGTTCTTGCCATTGTGGGAGCGTACTTGCAGTTTGGATCGAACGCAAGAATCCGAACGGGAGACCCAATGATCGCCGACCTTCCCAAACCCATCGCTGACTATGTCGCGGCCAATGCGCGCCTCGACCTTGCCGGCATGCTGCAGCCCTTTGCGCCTGACGCTGTCGTGAAGGACGACGGCGGGCGCCATCAGGGCCATGCGGCGCTCCGACGGTGGATGCTCGAGGCCACGATCGCGAGCAAGGCGATTTTCAAGCCGGATACGATGCGCCACGACGGGGACCAGGTCGTCCTGGAGGGACCCACGGCCGGCGACTTCAAGGGCAGCCCCCTTCGGTTCACGCTTCGCTTCACTCTGGGCGACGACGCCATCCGCGCGCTCGAGATCTCGCTGTGACGATGCGCCCCGATCCCACAGAGTTCGAAGGTCGACGGATTCTCGTCACCGCCGGCACCAAGGGCGCCGGCCGCGCGACCGTCCAGCGTTTTCTCGCCGGCGGCGCCCGGGTGATCACAGCCGCGCGGGCGGCCCCCGAGACCTCGACCGGCGCTGAGTTCGTCCAGGCCGATCTCATGACGCTGGAAGGGTGCGAGGCCTTGGCCCAGGCCGCGATGGACCGGTTTGGCGGCGTTGATGTTCTGGTGCATGTCGTCGGCGGCTCGTCGGCGCCGGCTGGAGGCTTCGCCGCCCTGACCGACGCGCATTGGCGCACCGAACTTGATCTGAACCTGATGCCTGCGGTTCGCCTGGATCGCCTGCTGGCGCCGCAGATGATCGGGCGGGGATCCGGCGCCATCATCCACGTCTCGTCTATCCAGCGGACATTGCCTTTACCGGAATCCACCACCGCCTACGCCGCCGCCAAAGCGGCCCTGTCCACCTACAGCAAGGCCCTGTCCAAGGAACTGGGGCCCAGGGGCGTGCGGGTCAATGTGGTGTCGCCCGGCTGGATATCCACGGAAGCCTCGGACGCCTTGCTGGAACGGATCACCGCAGGCTCGGGCGGGACGTTGGAAGATGCGCGGCAAAGCGTCCTGAACGCGCTCGGCGGGATCCCCCTGGGGCGGGCGGCGAAACCGGAGGAGGTCGCCGAGTTGATCGCATTCCTCGCCTCCGACCGCGCCGCAGCCATTCACGGCGGCGAGTATGTGATCGATGGGGGCACGATTCCTACCGTCTAGGCGGAGATGAGGATCGAGGGACGATGGGGCGCCGCGCGCCGGAAACGGTTGCCGGCGCCCGGCCTCTTCTTCGAGCGGGCTCAGGTCTTCGACGCCGATACGTCGCCAGAGAACATGGCTCTGGATATTCTGCCGCTGTCGCCACGGGAAGCCGGGCTCTGCGGCGTCGGCGTGTCGCCGTAAGATGAGACGCCGCTCCCGCCTTTCGCGGGCGCGGCCCGGCGCGTCGTATCAGGACAGCGTCCAGGCCCCTCTGTCGAAGCGAACCGACACGCCGTGCAGCCGCCCCAGCGCCTTGGCGAAGGCCGCCGTGTCGCCGGCCTCGAAGACCCCGTCGATCTCCAGAGCGTTCAGCGACGGGTTCAGGATGCGCAGCGGCGCGTTGCTGTATCGGTTCATCTCGACGACCGCCGCACGCAGCGACGTGCGGTCGAAGCTGATGCGGCCCTGGCGCCAGTCGTCGATACGGCCGCCCTGTGCGGCGGAGACCGGGCCGGGGTCTCCGGCCGATGACAGACGTACGGCCTGTCCGGCGCGAAGGTGAAGGCGCGCTTGCGAAGGCTCCGCCGCCGGTCCCACAGCCACGCCGCCCTGCAGCAGATCGACGTCGGTGAAGGTCGCATGGCGGTACACGTTGAACCGCGTGCCGGTGACGCGGATGCGCGCCGCGTGGCTGAGGACGTCGAAGGGGGCGTCATCCTGATGCGCCACCGCGAAGAAGGCTTCTCCCGATTCCAGCACGACCTCGCGCTCACGCCCGGCGAACCGCGCCGATATGCGGCTGGCCGTGTTCAGAGTGACCTGGGAGCCGTCTGGCAAGGCGATCGTGCGGCGCTCGCCGACCTCGGTCTCGTAGATCACGGGTTGTTGGCGCCAGAGGAAGACGCCGCCCAGGGCCACGCCGGCGGCCAGGGTTCCGCCCGCGATCCAGGCGCGGCGGTTCACGACACGGCCTGTCGCCGCCCGGCCGTCGTCCGCAACGAAATCGGCGGCTTCCATCTGGCCCAGCGCGTCCCAGACCGCCTGGATCTCGCTCGACCCGGCGTCCGAGGCGCGCCCGCCCTGCTCTTCGCGCAGGCGTTCAGCCACGAAGGCCTCGGCTTCGGCGTCACGCACAGGGGGGCGAAATGGAATTACTGTTCGAACCATCCGCAATCCTTAAGCTTGTGCCGGCAACGGGCAAGTGCGTCGGCCAGCAGGCGCTGGGTCGTCCGCAGCGGGATGCGCTGGCGTTCGGCGATCTCGACCAGGGTCAGACCCTCTACACGATGCATCATCAGCACCATCCGCTGATCGCGCGTCAGCGAAGCGATGGCGCGGCGCAGCAGGTCGGCGTTCTGCTGCCAGCGCACCTCGTCGAAAGGGGAAGGGGCGTCGTGGGCCAGATCGTCAGACACCTCGACATGGCGGTCGCCGCCGCGTCCGAGCCGTCGCCGACGCAGGTCGCGCGCCACGCTGTCGGCGGTCTTGAAGACATAGGTGGCGTTGAAATCGGGCGGAGGAACCCGGCCCGCCAGCCGCGTGAGCCGCAGATAGATGTCCTGCAAGGCGTCCTCGACATCGGCGGGCGCGAGGAAGCGACGCAGGTACAGACGCAGTCGCGCGTCAAACCGCTGCATCAGCTCGGCCATGATCGCGACCGCCGGATCGGCGGGCTTTCGTGAAGCTGTCATCGATGGGGCGACGCCGTCAAACATCCGAACTCGCTAGCCTGTACCTCAAGAGACGCAGCGCCGTCGACAGGCCGCCAAATCCGTGGGCCGCGAATGTCATCAATTCATTGCAGCCGCCCCATAGAAGCCTCGCAGTCGCGGGGTTCATCACGGATCGTCCCACATGGGCTGTGGCGGACGTCACGCTTTCCTACGGTCTGTCGGCGGAGCGGTTCTGGCTGTCGCGATCCTGCCGTCGTCGGTGTCGGCGGCCGGGCGGGCTCCGGTCTTCGATGTTCCCGCCCAGCCGCTGGCTGCGGCGTTGCGGGCCCTGGCGCGCCAGGGACGCGTCCAGATCCTGTTTCCGGCGGAACGGCTTGAGGGGCGACGGAGCCGCGCCGTCGTCGGGCGGTTCGAGACGGCGCGCGCTTTCGACCTGGCCTTGGCCGACGCGGGTTTTGCGGCGCGTCGGGTGGACAGCCGAACCTTCGTCATCGTCGCCCGGCCCCGGTTGTCGCCGCCGCCCCCGATAGAGGCTCCGACTGCGGACCTGGAGCCCATACAGGTGTGGGGGCGCCGTCCGGAGCCCGGCGAGATCGCCCGTCGCCTGGCGACTGATCTGGATGCGCCGACGTCGGTGCGCAGCCTTTCGCGCGAGGACATGGAGCGCGGCGGGGCGCAGAACCTGTCGGAAGCCCTGGGCGACCTGCCGGGCATGACGGTGATCAACACCGGGCGGTCCTTTATCGGCGGCATCGACTCGGCCTCGCGCGGCGAGGGTCTGTACGCCGCCTATCGCGGCCTGAACGCCGAATACAATCTCAGCATGATCAACGGCGTGTCGGTGGCCCAGGGTCTGCCCTATTCGCGCGGGGTCCAACTGAACCTGCTGCCGCCGGACGCCTTCCAGACCGTGGTGGTGCACAAGACCGGGCGCGCGGATCTGGACGGTGATTTCATTGGCGCCGCCCTGGACTTCCAGACGCCCGGACCGACGGATCTGTCGCGATCGCCCTGGACCGCCGTCACCGTCGGCGGTCGGGTCGAGACGCGGGCGCGGGACTATGGCGAATCCGGTCTGGGCGAGACGATCCGGGTCGAACACGGCCGCCGTTTCGGCGCCGCAGGACAGTTCGGCCTCTATCTGGCCGCCGCCCACGAAGACCGCAGCTTCGTCAATTCGGAACTGGCCGGGGTGATGGCGGCCCAGAACGACCGGGGCTGGGCCTATGGGGTTTCAGGCTCTGCGGCCGGCGGGGCGCCCGACGCCGAAAATCCGCAGGAGGGGCTGGTTCAGACAAGCCTGAACGTGGGCGTCTCCAGCGGGCGCAGTCGCCTGCAGAACTACGCCCTGGCGCTGGATTGGCGCGCGGCTCCCGGTCTGGACCTGCGGCTGAACGCCACCCACGCCCAGGCCCGCACCGAGCAGAATTCCACCTTCAGCCAGGTCGTCAGCGGGGCCCAGTCCTGGATCGACGACGGATCGGGCGTCTATCGCCTGTCGGTCCGGGATCTGTCGACGCGGGTCTGGTACGAGACCAATCCGGACAATGTCTCCCTGTCGACGCTCAGTCTGAAGGCCGATGCGGTCTCCGGCCGCTGGCGATTGACGCCCTATCTGTTCGCCAGCCGCGGCGAGAGCGCCCGCCCCGACCATCTGGAGGCCTCGGCGTGGATCAACCAGAACGATGGGTACAACGTTGGGCAGACCCCGCGCGCCTTCGGCGGGGTGACGGTGCAGTATCGCGACGGCCTGCCGGTGCCCCAGTGGCCGCAGAGCGTGTTCGACGATCTGAACCAGGCGGGATCGGTGCTGGTGGCGCGTCGCGCCGGCCAGCGCACCGAACAGTTCAGCGAACAGATGCGATACGGCGGCGGCTTCGACCTGAGCTTCACGCCGATGCAGGGGCCGTGGCGCAACCTTCGGATCGGCGCCAAACTGGGGCGGAGCGACCGGGACCTGACGGACCGGAACTGGACCAACGCCTTCTTCGGCGACATCTATCAGACCGCCGGTCTGACCTGGGAGGCGCTGGGGATCGCCAAGGGGACCTACGCCGAGGTCTTTCCCGGCCTCTACGACTGGTCGATCCCCCGGATCGATCACGACCGGCTCGAGGCCCTGTTCGAGGCCAACCGCACGACCGAGAGTTTCGACACTTGCGGCGCCCTGTACGTCAACAACCTCAACTGCAACAGCCAGTCGGGGCGCGAGATCGTTCAGGCCGTCTACGTCATGGCCACGCATGCGACCGGAGCCTGGGAGACGCAGTTCGGCCTGCGCCAAGAAAGGGCACGCATCGTCAACCGGTTCTGGGTTCTGCCCGATGCGAGCGAGGGCGAAACGCCCGGCGACTGGGCCGCCAACCGCAGCCGCTACGACATGCTTCTGCCCAGTCTGAACCTGTCCTACCGCCCCAATGATCGGGGCGTCTGGCGGGCGCGGCGAGACCTGGCCCGTGATCGTCATCACCGGTCACGCCGAGGTCCCTCTGGCGGTTCAGCTGATGAAGGCGGGCGTCGTCGACTTCATCGAAAAACCCTTCGACCCGAACCGTATTCTCGAGGCCGTGCGCGGCTGTCTGTCCGCCCTGGAGCGCCAGGAGGTCGAGAGCGAGGCGCGCGAGGAGGCGACGTCCCGCCTGGCCAGTCTGACGCCGCGCGAACGTCAGGTGTTCGAGGCCCTGATCGACGGCAAGTCGAACAAGGAAATCGCCATCAGCCTCAGCATCAGCCCCCGAACGGTCGAGATCTTCCGCGCCAAGGTGATGCAGAAGATGCAGGCCACCAGCCTGTCCATGCTGGTGCGGATGGGGCTGCGCTGCGCCGAAGTCTGAAAAGGCCCTTGAGCCGCACGGCGATCATCGCCACCTTGCAGGGGTCATGAGCGACCGGTCCGCAGGCCTCGCCCCTTCCCGCGTCACGGCGGTGCTGGGGCCCACCAACACCGGCAAGACCCATCTGGCGGTCGAGCGGATGCTGGGTCACGCCTCGGGCATGATCGGCCTGCCGCTGCGGCTGCTGGCGCGCGAAATCTATGAGCGTATCGTCAAACAGCGGGGGGCGGCCGCCGTCGCCCTGATCACGGGCGAGGAAAAGATCGTCCCGCCGCGCCCGCACTATTTCGTCTGCACCGTCGAGGCCATGCCGCTGGAGCGGTCGGTGGAATTCTTGGCCATCGACGAGATCCAGCTGGTCGCCGACCCCGAGCGCGGCCACGTCTTCACCCAGCGGCTGCTGCACGCGCGCGGCCGGTTCGAGACCATGTTCCTGGGCGCCGGGACCATGGAGCCCCTGATCCGCCGTCTGGTCCCGGACGTCGAGATCGTAACCCGCGACCGGCTGTCCACCCTGTCCTACGCCGGGTCCAAGAAGCTGACCCGCCTGCCCCGCCGCAGCGCCATCGTCGCCTTCTCGACCGAGCGGGTCTACGCCATCGCCGAACTGATCCGGCGCCAGAGGGGCGGGGCGGCCGTGGTCATGGGCTCGCTCAGCCCGCGCACCCGCAACGCCCAGGTCGCCCTTTACCAGTCGGGCGAGGTGGACTTCCTGGTCGCCACCGACGCCATCGGCATGGGGCTGAACATGGACGTGGACCATGTCGCCTTCGCCGGCTTGCGCAAGTTCGACGGACGGCGGACCCGCTGGCTGCACGCCCACGAGATCGGCCAGATCGCCGGCCGCGCCGGCCGCCATCTGCGCGACGGGACGTTCGGCGTCACGGCCGAGGCCGAGGATCTGGACGCCGATCTGGTGGAACAGGTGGTCGAGCACCGGTTCGATCCGGTCGAGGCGGCGGAATGGCGTAACGCCAGACTGGACTTCGACACCCTGCCCGACCTGCTGCGCTCCCTGACGGTCACGCCCCAGCGCAGCGGCCTCAGCCTGACGGCCGAAGCCCTGGACGAGACCCTGCTGCGCCGCCTGATCAAGGACGAGGAAGTGGCCCGCGTCGGCCGTTCGCGCGGCGCCGTCATGCGGCTGTGGGAAGCCTGCCAGCTGCCCGACTTCCAGAAGACGACGCTGGACGAGCACGCCCGCCTGGCCAGGGACGTCTTCCACGCCCTGACCGGCAAGCGGGGCCGGCTGACCGACGACTGGATGGGGCCGCGCTTCGCCTTCGTGGATCGCGACGACGGCCAGATCGACCAGCTGTCGGCCCGGCTTTCGGCCGTCCGCACCCTGTCCTACATCGCCAACCGCCCCGACTGGGTTCACGACGCGCAAGGCTGGCGCGACAGGACCCGTGCGCTGGAGGACCGCCTGTCCGACGTCCTGCACGAGCGCCTGACCGCCCGGTTCGTCGATCGCCGCACCACCGCCCTGATGCGCGCCCTGAACGTCCGCGAGGATACGTTCGCGGGCGTCGCCGACGACGGCGAGGTGACGGTCGAGGGCCAGGTGGTGGGCCAGCTTGAAGGCGTTCGGTTCCAGATGGAGAAGGGCGCCTCCGCCCTGGAGGACCGCACCCTGCGCCAGGCGGCGGTCCGCGCCGTCACGCCCGAGATCAACCGCCGCCTGGGCCGTCTGGCCGCCGAGACCGACGAGGCCTTCGCCGTCACGCCGGACGGGGCGGTCCTTTGGCGCGGCGTCCTGACCGCCCAGATCCAGTCCACGCCGACCGGCGCCGATCCCTTCTCGCCCTCCGTCCGCCTGCTGGGCGAACTGGGTCCGACGCCCGCCCGCGAGCGCGCCAAGCGTCGGATCGAGGCCTGGCTGGCGTTCGAGGCCGGCCGCGCCCTGCGCGACCTGCGCCGCCTGCGTCAGGCGGTCGAGTCCGGCGCGCTCAAGGGTCTGCCCCGCGGCATCGCCTTCCGCCTGATCGAGGCCGGCGGCCTGATCGACCGGCGCGACGTCGAACGCGACCTGGCCGCCCTCAGCCAGGTCGAGCGCCGCACGCTGAAAGGCTTCGCCATCCGCGTCGGGGTTCATTCCGTCTGGCTGCCCGGCCTGCAGAAGCCCCGCGCCCGCCATTTCGCCCAGGCCTTCCTGGACGCCCCCCTGATTCCC
>NZ_JMQR01000037.1:0-27067 GCF_000698025.1 Brevundimonas sp. EAKA
ACGACCTGGTGGTGTTCCGGTTCGCGCGGGGCACCAGCTGCGCCGGCGTCTTCACCCGCCACAAGATCGGCTCGGCCCCGGTCGACTGGTGCAAGAAGGCGCTGGGCGGGGCGGACGGCGGCAAGGACGTGCGCGCCCTGGTGGTCAACGCCGGTTGCGCCAACGCCTTCACCGGCAAGGCCGGCGCCGACGCCGCCCGCCGCACCGCCTCGGAGGTCGCCAAACGGTTCGGCTGTCGCCAGCGCGACGTCATGCTGGCCTCGACCGGGGTCATCGGCGTGGTGCTGGACGAAAAGAAGATCGTCTCCAAACTGCCCGACATCGAAAGCCGCCTGGATGCCGACATCCACCCGTCCGAACAATGGGCCAGGGCCGGACGCGGCGTCATGACCACCGACACCTTCCCCAAGGGCTCCTACGCCGAGGCCGAGATCGAAGGTTACAAGGTCAGGATCGCGGGGATCGCCAAGGGGTCGGGCATGATCGCGCCGGACATGGCGACCATGCTGGCCTTCATCGTCACCGACGCCGACATCCATCCGAACGTGCTTCAGGCCCTGCTGGGCCTGCATGTCCGCACCACCTTCAACAGCGTGACGGTGGACGGCGACACCTCGACCAACGACACCGCCCTGCTGTTCGCCACCGGAACCTCGGGCGCGCCGCGCATCGGGCGGGTCGGGGATCGTCGGCTGAAGAGCTTCTCGGTCGCCCTGGACAAGGTGATGCTGGACCTGGCGCACCAGCTGGTGCGCGACGGCGAGGGAGCGACCAAGTTCGTCAAGGTAACGGTGGACGGCGCCGCCAGCCCCGCATCAGCCAGAAAATTGGCCAAGTCCATCGCCGACAGCCCCCTGGTCAAGACCGCCATCGCCGGTCAGGACGCCAACTGGGGCCGGGTGGTCATGGCCGTGGGCAAGACCGAGGAGCCGGTGGACCGCGACCGGCTGGGCATCCGGTTCGGACCCAATGTCGCCGCCGTCGACGGCGCCCCGTCCCCGACCTACGACGAGGCCAAAATGACCGCCTACATGAAGAACCCCGAGATCGACATCACCGTCGACGTGGGCGCGGGCCGGGCCTCGGCCACGGTTTGGACCTGCGACCTGACCAAGGGCTATATCGAGATCAACGGCGATTATCGTTCGTGACTGATACGCCTCTCCCTACCGTCCTCGTCGTCGCCGTCGCCCTGATCGATGTCGATGGGCGGGTGCTGATCGCCAAACGGCCGCAGGGCAAGTCCCTTGCGGGGCTGTGGGAGTTTCCCGGCGGCAAGGTCGAGCCGGGCGAGCGGCCCGAGGCGGCCCTGATCCGCGAGCTGCGCGAGGAGTTGGGCATAGAGGTCAGCGAATCCTGCCTGGCGCCCTTCGTCTTCGCCAGCCACGCTTACGATTCCTTTCACCTGTTGATGCCACTGTATCTGTGCCGCCGCTGGGACGGCGTGGTCGCCGCGCGCGAACACGACGCCCTGGCCTGGGTGAAGCCGGACAAGCTGTCGGCCTATCCCATGCCGCCGGCGGACGAACCCCTGGTCGCCTGGTTGCGCGACCTGCTCTGATCACCGCCGACCAGGAGGCCGGCCATGCGACGTTTCACCGCCCGGTTCCTGAATGACGACAGGGGCGCGACCGCCATCGAATACGGCCTCATCTGCGGCCTGATCTTCGTCGCCATTCTCGGCGGGCTGAATGCGCTGGGCGCATCGAACGGCGGTCTCTATAATCAGACCATGCAAAAGATCGCGGACGCCCTGAACCGCTGAAGCAAACCCGGAGACGTTCGTCAGTCGATCTCGTCGCCGGTCATCTCCTTCACGCCCAGCGCATCCGCCAGCCGGACCTTGGCGGAGCCGCGCGCCAGCGGCTTCTGCTGGCTCTCGTGGGGCTTCCAGCCGGCCAGATGGATGATCTCGAAGGTGGCGGGGATGCGGCCGTCGGCGTCGCCGTGGCGTTCGGCGTACAGGGACGCGGCGCGGGCGATCACGGCGCGGTTGAGCGGGCGGATCGGCCCGTCCAGCACATTGGTCTCGCCCATGGCCCGCAGGTCGCGGACCAGGGCGAACAGGTCGGGATAGCGGACGGTGAACCGATCCACGTCCGAGACCGGCAGGGCGAAGCCGGCGCGCTGCAACAGGGCGGCGCCGTCATAGCCGTCGGCGAAGGGCGAGACCCGCGCCTGGGCCCCGCCGCGCTCGGCCAGCTCCGCCTCGGTCAGGACAGACCGCAACTCCTTCAGCGTGCCGGCTCCGAACAGGGTGCCGATGAACAGGCCGTCCGGCTTCAGGGCCTTGCGGATCTGGGCCAGGGCGCCGGGCAGGTCGTTGGCCCAGTGCAGGCTGAGCAGGGAGACGATCAGATCGGTCGATCCGTCGTCCAGCGGCAGGGCGGCGGCGCCCGGCGCGGCCCGCTCGGCGCGCGACGTGGGGCTGGCGACGACGCCCACCCGGCCGGCGGCGTCGCTGGCGGCGAGGGCCTGGGCGAACGGGCCGGAATGGGCCGAGAGATCGACGGCGACCGGAAAGTCGCGCAGGATGGCCTCCAGGCTGCCCGCCGCATTCTCGGCCGCCCGGACGTGCAGGAAGTCGGCCTGGCCCAGTCGATGGGCCGCACGGGCCAGACGGGCCTCGCGTCGCCGGGCGTCGAAGATGCGGGGCGGGGCGCTGGAGGATGCGGACGTTGCTTCGGGGGAGGCGGTCATGATGATGCAGGATGGGGGCTGGCGCGGCGCCTGGGAAGGGGCGGGGCGTCAGTTGCGCGACGTGGGACGTGGTTTGGCGGATATCGTCCTGCCGCCCCTGGCTCACGACAGCCGCGAGGCGACGGCGGCGGCCGGTCTGACGCCCGACGCCTGGAGCCGGATCCAATTCCTCGAGGCGCCGGTGTGCGACGGCTGCGGCGCGGCCTTTGAGTTCGACGGCGGCGCCTTCGCCGAAACCCGCTGCGCCGCCTGCATCGCCCAGCCCTATGTCTTCGCGCGGGCCAGGGCGGCCTGTGTCTATGACGACCATTCGCGGGGTCTGATCCTGCGCTACAAACACGGCGACCAGCAGCAGTTCGCCCCCCTGTTCGCGCGCTGGATCGGCCGGGCGGCCGCCGATCTGATCCAGGAGGCTGACGCCGTCATGCCCGTGCCGCTGCACCGGTTTCGCCTGTTGTCGCGGCGGTTCAACCAGGCGGCGGAGATCGCCAGGCCTCTGGCCGGCCACGCCCGGCTCGACTATCTGCCCGACGCCCTGACGCGCAGGACCCACACGACCAGCCAGGGCGGCAAGAGCCGGCGCGGGCGGCGGCTGAACGTCAAGAAGGCCTTCATCGTCAGCGAGATCGGTCGGCGGCGGATCAAGGGCCGGCGCATCCTTCTGATCGACGACGTGTTGACCACGGGCGCGACCGGAGAGGCCTGCGCCCGCGCCCTGATCGACGCCGGGGCCAGGGCGGTGGATCTCGCCGTCATCGCCCGGGTGCGAAACGCCCGTGAACTGACTATGTAGACATCAAATACGGGCGGCGCGGCCGCCCGACGCCCCTTGGCGCATCATTCTGGAGATCCGAATTGGCCGACGTCGTCATCTACACCAAACCCGGTTGCCCCTATTGCTACAGCGCCATGGCGCTGCTGAAGAAGAAGGGCGCTGACTATACCGAGATCGTCGCCTCGAACGACCCGGCCAAGAAGGCCGAGATGGTCGAGAAGTCCGGCGGCCGCATGACCTTCCCGCAGATCTTCATCGCCGGGAACCACGTCGGCGGATCCGACGACATCCACGCCCTGGACCGCGAGGGCAAGCTCGACCCGCTTCTGGCGGCCTGATCCCATGAGCGGCGGGCTCGACATCGCCCTGATCCAGACCCGCACGCCGGCGACGGCGCCCGCGGCCCTGGCCCATGTCGAGCCCCTGGTCCGCGAGGCGGCGGCCGGCGGGGCGAAATTCATCCTGACGCCCGAAGGGACCAATGTCCTGGAGCAGCGCCGCGACCGCCGCGACGCCGTCGTCACGGACGAGGACGCCGACCTCGTCGTCCTAGGCCTGCGTCGTCTGGCGGCGGAGCTGGGCGTCTGGCTGCTGATCGGCTCGGCCATCGTCCGCTCCGGCCATGTCGGCGACAGCCGCGCCGCCAACCGGTCGCTGCTGATCGACGCGGCCGGCGGGATCGTCGCCCGCTATGACCAGCTGCATGTCTTCGACGTCGATCTGCCGCACGGCGAGCGCTACCGCGAAAGCGCGACGGTGCGGCCCGGCGATGCGGCGGCGGTCGCCGACACCCCCTGGGGTCGGCTGGGCCTGAGCATCTGCTATGATATCCGCTTTCCTTACCTGTATCGTCACCTGGCCAAGGCCGGAGCGGCGATGATCGCAGTCCCGGCCGCCTTCACGGCGCCGACGGGCCAGACGCACTGGGAGACCCTGTTGCGCGCCCGGGCCATCGAGACCGGCGCCTTCGTCCTGGCCCCGGCCCAGGGCGGCCTGCATGAGGACGGGCGTCGCACCTGGGGCCGGTCGACCGTGGTCGGACCCTGGGGCGAGATCCTGGCCCGGGCGGATCACGACCACCCTTGCATACTGGCGGCGAAACTGGACATGGAGGCGGTGGCCAAGGCCCGCGCGGCGGTGCCCGCCCTGACCCATGACCGCGACTTCCAGCCCGCCCAATGATCCGATACGCCCTGAAATGCGACCAGACCCATGGGTTCGAGGCCTGGTTCGGCTCTTCGGCCGACTATGACGACCAGGCCGCGCGCGGCCTGGTGGAATGCCCGTTCTGCGGCTCCAACAGGGTGGAGAAGGCCGTGATGTCCCCCGCCGTCGGCGGCGCACGCCGGGCCGATCCGGCCTCGGACATGGCCGTCAGGATGCAGACCGTCATGATGGCCGCCGCCCGGGAAGTCCGCGCCCACGTCGAGGCCAACTTCGACTATGTCGGCGACGCCTTCGCCCGCGAAGCCCGCGACATCCATGAAGGCCGGTCCGAGAAGCGCGAAATCTACGGCGAGGCCACCCCCGCCGAGGTCAAGAAGCTGAAGGAGGACGGCGTGCCCGTCTCGGCCCTGCCTGACGCCCCCCCGGATCCGTCCAAGGTGAACTGATGACCCTGCAATGGCGGCCCATGCGGCCGGCCGACATCGACGCCGTGGTCGAGGTCGCCCGCCTGTCCTTCCCGGACCATTTCGAAGACCGGGCCTGTTTCCAGAACCGGCTGGCGCTTTATCCGCGCGGCTGTTTCGTGCTGGCGGACGGCGAGGCTGCGGCGAAAGGCTATCTGATCGCCTATCCGTGGCGGGCCGACAATGCGCCGCCGCTGAATACGGTGATCGAGGGCCTGCCGGCGGAACCGGCCCTGATCTATCTGCACGACCTGGCCCTGCACCCCCAGGCGCGCGGCGGCGGGGTTACCGGGGCCATCGTCGAGCGGCTGGCGGAACAGGCGGCCGGGGACGGCTGGCCCGCCATAGCCCTGGTCGCCGTCAACGACGCCGTGAATTTCTGGCGTCGCCACGGGTTTGCAGAACACGCGGCGCCGGGCATGGCGGCCAAGCTGGCCAGCTATGGCGCCGACGCCCGCTACATGATCCGCCGCCTCTAGGGCCGGTTCAGGGTTCGCCGTCCCCCTGCCTGTACGAAGAGACGACGCTGGGCCCGGGGCAGCTGATAGAAGGCGCGACGCTTCATCTCATGCTCGCAGACGCTGGGCATGCCCACGTCGTTCGGCGTCAGAAGGCTGCGATAGCGGGCGCACCAGCTTCGGCTCGCCGCCTGAATACGCTCAGCCAGGACCGCAGCGTCGCCCGGGCGGGCCATGGCGAGATCGCCGGCGTCCACCCGCATATCCGGCGCAATCCCTGTCGCCAGCAGACCCGCCATCATCATTCCCATCAAGGCCGACATCGTCTTCTCCATTCCCGAACGGTCATGCCGTCACGGGAGTAGAGGGGGCCGCCACCCCCTGCGGATGCGGCGGCGGGAATGAAATATCGGTAAGGCGGCGACGGGCGTCTGAACGCCTGCTCTGGTCTTTCCGTCCACATGCCTGTAAGAGGCGCGCGCTCCCTGCATGCCTTTTCATGACCAGCGGCCGCCTGCATCCCGGCCGCGCCTTTTCGCGATTATCAAATGAACCTGCGCAACGTCGCCATCATCGCCCACGTCGACCACGGGAAGACGACCCTGGTGGACCAACTGCTGGCCCAGTCCGGCGTCTTCCGAGCCAATGAGGCGACGACAGAGCGCGCCATGGACTCGAACGACCAGGAAAAGGAACGCGGCATCACCATCCTGGCCAAGTGCACCTCGGTGCTCTGGAACGGCAAGGCCGGCGAAACCCGCATCAACATCATCGACACCCCCGGCCACGCCGACTTCGGCGGCGAGGTCGAGCGCATCCTCGGCATGGTGGACGGCTGCGTCATCCTGGTTGACGCCGAAGAGGGCGTCATGCCCCAGACCAAGTTGGTCCTGACCAAGGCCCTGAAGATGGGCCTGCGTCCGATCCTGTGCATCAACAAGGTCGACCGCGCCCACGCCGATCCGGACCGCGTCCACAACGAGACCTTCGACCTGTTCGCCGCCATCGGCGCGACGGACGAGCAGCTGGACTTCCCGCACATCTACGCCTCGGGCCGTAACGGCTGGGCGACGATGGATCTGAACCAGCCCAACGACAACCTGGCCCCGCTGTTCGACCTGATCGTCGACCACGTTCCGCCGCCGAAGGTTCAGGAGAACAAGGACAAGCCGTTCCAGATGCTGAACGTGCTGATCGAGTCCGACCCCTTCCTGGGCCGGATCCTGACCGGCCGCATCGAGAGCGGCAAGGCGATCCCCGGCATGGCGATCCACGCCCTGGACCGCGAAGGCAAGGAAATCGAACGCGGCCGCATCACCAAGGTCCTGGCCTTCCGCGGCCTGAAGCGTCAGGCTCTGGACGAGGGTTCGGAAGCGGGCGACATCGTCGCCATCGCCGGCATGTCCAAGGCGACCGTGGCCGACACCCTGTGCGCCATGGAAGTCGTCGACGCGCTTCCCGCTCAACCCATCGATCCGCCGACCATCTCCATGACCGTCTCGGTCAACGACAGCCCGCTGGCCGGCCGCGAAGGCGACAAGGTTCAGTCGCGCGTCATCCGCGACCGTCTGCTGAAGGAAGCCGAAGCCAACGTCGCCATCCGCGTCACCACCACCGAAGGCGGCGACGCCTATGAAGTGGCCGGCCGTGGCGAACTCCAGCTGGGCGTTCTGATCGAAAACATGCGTCGCGAAGGCTTCGAGGTCTCGATCTCGCGTCCGCGCGTGGTCTTCCAGGAAGGCCCCAACGGCGAGAAGATGGAGCCCATCGAAGACGTCATGATCGACGTGGACGACGAGTTTTCGGGCATCGTCATCGAGAAGCTGTCGGCCCGTAAGGCCGAAATGACCGACATGGGTCCGTCGGGCGCCGGCAAGACCCGCATCAGCCTGAAATGCCCGTCGCGCTCGCTGATCGGCTATCAGGGCGAGTTCCTGACCGACACGCGCGGTTCGGGCGTGCTGAACCGGGTCTTCAGCCACTACGAAGAATACAAGGGCGCGATCGCCGGCCGTCTGAAGGGCGTGCTGATCTCGAACTCGGACGGCGACACGGCGGCCTTCGCCCTGTGGAACCTGGAAGATCGCGGCGTCATGTTCGTCGGCGCCGGCGAAAAGACCTATCAGGGCATGATCATCGGCGAGAACGCGCGCTGGGACGACCTGGACGTCAACCCGATCAAGGGCAAGCAACTGACCAACGTCCGCGCCTCCGGCAAGGACGAGGCCGTGCGCCTGACCCCGCCGCGCCAGATGTCGCTGGAACAGGCCATCGCCTATATCGACGACGACGAACTGGTCGAGGTGACGCCGAAGTCCATCCGCCTGCGCAAGCAGACGCTGAACCCGTCGTTCCGCAAGAAGCGCGTTCGCCCGGAGTAATATCCTCCACTGACGCGAGGGGGGATGCGGCCTATAGGTGGCTGACATGACCGCTTCGCCCAGTCTGGATGACCGCCTTGACGAGGCCGCCCGCGCGGGAGATCCGCGCGCGGCGGTCGCGTCCGTTCTGAGGGACAGTTACGACGCCGCCCGCGCCCGCGCCGAACGCAAGCTGGACGGGGGGCTGAACGGGCGCGAGGTCGCCCGCCTGTACGCCACGGCCGCCGACGACATGCTGGCGGCCCTGTGGCGGGTGGCGACCCAGACCCTTCATCCCGTATCGCCCGTGGAATGCGAACGCCTGTCGCTGGTGGCGGTGGGCGGTTACGGCCGCGGCGTCCTGGCGCCCTATTCCGACCTGGACCTGCTGTTCCTGCGGCCCGGCAAGCCGACGCCGCGCGGCGAGCGGGTGATCGAGTTCATCCTCTATGTCCTGTGGGATCTGGGGGCGAAGGTGGGGCCTTCGGTGCGGTCGGTCGAAGACTGTCTGGCCCTGTCGCGCACCGACATGACGGTGCGCACCGCCTTGCTGGAGGCCCGGCCGCTGGCCGGGGACGCCCGGCTTTCGGACCTGATGATCGGCCGTTTCCGCGACATGGTGGCCAAGTCCGACCCCCGCCCCTTCATCGCCGCAAAACTGGAGGAGCGCGCCCTCCGTCACCAGAAGGCGGGCGTGACCCGCTACAAGGTCGAGCCCAACGTCAAGGACGGCAAGGGGGGGCTGCGCGACCTGAACACCCTGTACTGGATCGCCCGCTCCCTGGCGCCGGAAAGCCGGCTGGGCGCGACGGTGATGGACGAGATGTTCACCCCGCGCGAACGCCGCACCTCGGACGAGGCCTTCGATTTTCTGTGGCGGGTGCGGATCCATCTGCATCTGGTCGCGGGGCGGGCCGAGGAGAAGCTGACCTTCGACATGCAGCCCGAGGTGGCCCGGCGGATGGGGTGGCGCGGGCGTGGCGACGAGCCGGCGGTGGAACGGTTCATGCGCCGCTATTTCCTGGTCGCCCGCGACGTCGGAGCCCTGACCCGCGCCATGTCGGCCAAGCTGGAGGCCCGCCACCAGAAGCCCACCCAGGGCCTGTCGCGCCTGATGACCCCGTTCCGGCCCAACCGCCGCAAGCTGGAGGTCGAGGGCTTCTGGGTCGATCAGGGGCGTCTATCGGTCGAGGGCCCCGAGGTCTTCACCGCCGATCCGGTCAAGCTGCTGACCCTGTTCGTCTGCGCCGACCGCCACGACCTGGACCTGCACCCCGACGCCTTCTCGGCCGTCAGCCGGTCCCTGTCGCTGGTGACACCCAGGCTGCGTCGCGATCCGGAGGCGACGCGCGCCTTCCTGAACGTCCTGACGCACGGACAGCGGCCCTATCGCACCCTGACCATCATGAACGAGACGGGCCTGCTGGGCCGGTTCCTGCCCGAATGGGGGCGGATCGTCGGCCAGACCCAGTTCAACATGTACCACGCCTATACGGTGGATGAGCACACGCTCCAGGCCATCGGCATCATCAACGACATCGCCC
Source organism: Brevundimonas sp. EAKA (assembly GCF_000698025.1). Taxonomy (NCBI): domain Bacteria; kingdom Pseudomonadati; phylum Pseudomonadota; class Alphaproteobacteria; order Caulobacterales; family Caulobacteraceae; genus Brevundimonas; species Brevundimonas sp. EAKA. The sequence continues at coordinate 9,469 of NZ_JMQR01000037.1, forward strand.
GCGGCAAGCTGAAGGCCGACCATCCGATGGCGACCGAGATCGTGCATCTGATCTCGGACATGGAGGCCCTGATGCTGGGCATGCTGCTGCACGACGTCGGCAAGGGCGGCGAGCGGGGCCAGCTGGAGGACGGGGCCATCGCCGCGCGCCGGGCCTGCGAACGCCTGGGCGTCGATCCGCGCCGCATCGAACTGGTGGTCTGGCTGGTGCGCAGCCACCTGGCCCTGTCGGACTACGCCCAGAAGCGCGACCTGTCCGATCCGGCCACCATCCGCGCCTTCGCCGAACTGGTCGGCGACCCCGAACGGCTGCGGATGCTGCTGGTCCTGACCGTGGCCGACATCCGCGCCGTGGGGCCGGGCGTCTGGAACGGCTGGAAGGGGCAGCTGATGCGCACCCTCTATGATCAGGTCGCCGCCCTGTTCCGCGGCGAGGACGTGGCGCGCGAGGATCCGCTGGCGGCCCATCCGGCCCTGGTGCAGCGGGCCCGCCAGACCGGCGCCGCCGCCCAGGCCGCGCCCCTGACCCCGGTCAAGGGCCTGCCGGTCCAGGCCACGGAGATCTCCATCGCCGCCGCCGACCGGCCCGGCCTGTTCGCCGACCTGGCCCAGACCATGGCCGCCCTGGGCGCCGACGTCACCGACGCCCGGGTGGCGACGACCAGCGAGGGCGTGGTCCTGGACGTCTTCCGGGTTCAGGACGGGGCGGGCCTGCCTTACGGCCAGGCTGAACCGCGCCGGCTCAAGGCCCTGGTGGACGCCCTGGAGAAGGCGGCGCGCGGCGAGGGCCGCATCAGCAAGGCGCCCGCCCCCGCCGGCAACGCCAGAAAGGCCGCCTTCGAGGTCCGGCCCGTGGTCATGGTCGATCACCACGCCAGCGAGACGGCCACGGTGGTCGAGGTTTCGGGGGCCGACCGTCCGGGCCTGCTGGCGGCGCTTTCGCGGGTCTTCAGCGACGAGGGACTGAACATCCGCTCGGCCCATGTCGCCAGCTATGGCGAACGGGCGGTGGACAGCTTCTATGTGGTCGATGGCAAGGGGCGCAAGATCACGTCCGAACAGCGGATCGCCGAGCTGCGCACCGCCCTGGAGGCCGTGCTGGACAGCCGCGCCCCGGCCCCCGAGGGCCGCAAGGTCGCCTCGGCCAGGGCCAGCGCGCGCGACGTCTCGGACCTGGGCCGCCGGACCCGCGCCAAGCCCGTATCGCCGCCGTCGGAAGCGCGCTAAGCGAAGACCATCCGTCGCTCCTCGCCGAATGTCCACATGAGTCTCGCCCGCAACACCCTGGTGCAAGCCACCTTGACCCTGGGAAGCCGCATACTGGGTTTCGCCCGCGACCTGTTCCTGTCGGCGCGGTTCGGTCAGGGCCCGATGATGGACGCCTTCACCACCGCGCTGATGCTGCCCAACATGTTCCGCCGCCTGTTCGCCGAGGGCGCCTTCGCCCAGGCCTTCGTGCCGATCTACGGCGGCGTGCGGGCGCGCGAAGGGGAGGCGGCGGCGGCCGTCACGGCGTCAGAGGCGCTGAGCTTCATCTTCGCCGTGGTGGCGGCCTTCTGCATCCTGTTGCAGGTCGCCATGCCGTGGATCATGCCGTGGCTGCTGTCGGCCTGGCGCGACGACGACGCGGTGATGCACGCCGCAGTGACGGCGGCGCAGCTGACCATGCCGTATCTGGCCTGCATGACCATAGCGTCGCTGCTGTCGGGCGTGCTGAACACCGGGGGCCGGTTCGCCCTGTCGGCGGGCGTGCCGGTGTTCCTGAACCTGTGCACCCTGGTCCCGCTGATGGCCCCCAGCGTCGTGCCGATGGCCCAGCCCCAGATCCTGATCGCCGTCAGCGCGGCGGTGACCGTGTCCGGGGTTATCCAGGCGGCGCTGCTGTGGTGGGGCGTGCGACGTCTCGGGGTGGGGATCAGCCTGTCGTGGCCGCGCCTGACGACCGGGGTCAGAAAGACGCTGGCCCTGGCCATTCCCGGCGTGCTGGCCGGGGGCGCCTTCCAGATCAACTCCCTGGTCAGCCAGTTTCTGGCCGGATCGAACGAAGGGGCGCGGTCGGTGCTGTACAACGCCGACCGGCTGTACCAGCTGCCGCTGGGCCTGGTCGGGGTGGCGTTGGGCCTCGCTCTGGTGCCCCGCCTGACGCGCGCCTTCGTCTCGGGCGACCACGAGGGCGGACGGCGGACGATGGACGATGGACTGGGCCTCGCCCTGGCCTTCGCCCTGCCGGCGGGCGTGGCTCTGTTCGTCATTCCCTTCTTCATCATCGACGCCACGGTGACGCGCGCCGCCTTCACCTCGGCCGATGCGGCGCGGACCGCCGACGTGCTGCGCCAATTCGCCTGGGGCGTGCCGGCCTTCGTTCTGGTCAAGGTCCTGACCCCGCCGTTCTTTGCGCGTCAGGATACGCGAAGGCCGATGATCTTCGCCGTGACCTCGGTGATCCTGACCGTGGTGCTGGGATCGGCCCTGTTCTTCTGGTTCGGGTCGCAGGGCTGGGACGGGGTGCTGGGCCTGGCCATCGCCACCAGCATTTCCGCCTGGGTGAACGTCGCGCTTCTGGCCGGGACGCTGATCCGCGAGGACAGCTGGCGGCCGTCTGCGGCCTTCCTGTCGCGCCTGTCGCGCATCTTCGCCGCCAGCCTGATCATGGCGGGCCTGCTGTTCGCCGCCAGCCTCGGCTATCCGGTTCTCAGCCGCCTGTTCCTGGCCAAGGAGGCGGCGGTGCTGATCGTCTGCGCGGCCGGCGCGGCGGCCTACGGCGTCTGTCTTCTGCTGTTCCGCGCCGTCACCCTATCGGAGCTCAAGGGGACGTTGCGGCGCGAGCCGGGCGCGGGACCCGTATCCGGCCTGGATTGAGGTCTGGACGGCTGGACCGCGAGGCGATAAGCGCGGGGCCATGATCCTTTCGGGCCTGATCTCCACCTGGCGATGGCGCGGCTGAACCGCCGCACCCTTCGCCACGCCTGACCCTGCCTTTTCGAGACCCGAATCCATGACCGACCAAACTCCCCCGGCCCTCTACACCGGCCCGCGCCGCATCCTGTCCGGCATCCAGGCCTCCGGCGCGCTTCACCTGGGCAACTATCTCGGCGCCCTGAAGCGGTTCGTCGAACTGCAGGACCAGGGCGCGCCGGTCTTCGTCTTCGTCGCCGACATGCACGCCATCACCGTCTGGCAGGAGCCCGAGAAGCTGGCCGCCCAGACGCGCGAGATCGCCGCCGCCTATCTGGCCTCGGGCCTGGACCCGAAGAAGTCGATCATCTTCCCGCAATCGGCCGTGCGCGCCCACGCCGAACTGGCCTGGATCTTCAACTGCGTCGCCCGCCTGGGCTGGCTGGACCGGATGACCCAGTTCAAGGAGAAGTCGGGCAAGCACAAGGAGCGGGCCTCGGTCGGCCTCTACACCTATCCCGTGCTCCAGGCCGCCGACATCCTGCTGTACAAGGCGACCGAGGTGCCGGTCGGCGAGGACCAGAAACAGCATCTGGAGCTGACCCGCGACATCGCCGCCAAGTTCAACAACGACTTCGGCGTTCCCGGCTATTTCCCGGTGCCCGAGCCGATCATCCAGGGGCCGGCGACGCGCGTCATGTCCCTGCGCGACGGGGCGGCCAAGATGTCCAAGTCGGACCCGTCCGACAACAGCCGCATCAATCTGACCGACGACGCCGACACGATCGCGTCCAAGATCCGCAAGGCCAAAACCGATCCCGAACCCCTGCCGGAAACCCTGGACGGGCTGAACGACCGGCCCGAGGCCAAGAACCTGGTGGCCATCTACGCCGCCCTGGCCGGCCTGACGCGTGAACAGGTGATCGCACAGTTCGGCGGCCAGGGCTTCGGCGCCTTCAAACCGGCCCTGGCCGACTTGGCGGTGGCCTCCCTGGCCCCCGTCACGGCCGAAATGCGCCGCCTGATGGACGACCCGGCCGAGATCGACCGCGTGCTGAAGGACGGCGCCGACCGCGCCGCCGAGGTCGCCGATCCGGTGGTGGACGAGGTCAAGACGATCGTCGGCTTTTGGCGGGGGTAGGTCGCTGGCGGTTTCCGGACGCGGCGTCGCGGCGACCGGTTACACCGCAGCGCCGCCGGGGCTAGAAGCGCGACCATGAACCATCCCCTCGACCGCGCCGTCTGGAACGCCCTGACCACCCGCCTGTCATCCTTCACGACGCCGGAGTCCGACGCCCACGCCGTGCGCATCGACCCCGAGATCGGGGTCTTCCTGTCGGCCGCCGACGCCTCGCCCCAGAGCCGCGCCCGCCTGACCGCGCTGGCGCGTCTCCATCCAGGCGCGGGAATGGTCGAGCATTCCGACGGCCCGATGGCCGACGTCCTGCCGGACGGGGTCCCCGTGGATCGCCGCATCGCCCTGGTGCAGATGACCTGCGCCGCCCTGACTCCGGCCAGGACCTCGGCCAGGGCGCCCGACATCGCCTTCGAGACCCTGACCGAGGCCGACGCCCCGGCCATGCTGGCTCTGGCGACCCTGACCCGGCCCGGCCCCTTCCGCTCGAGAACGCGCGAACTCGGCCCCTTCGTCGGGATCAAGCACGACGGCGAACTGGTCGCCATGGCCGGGCGGCGGCTGCGGGTCGACGGTTTCACCGAGCTTAGCGGGGTCTGCACCCACCCCGACCACCGGGGAAAGGGCTATGCCGCCGCCCTTTCGCGGGCGGTGGTCGGCGAAATTCACGCCTCGGGCGAGGCCGCCTTCCTGCACGCCTTCGCCGATCATGAGGCGACCATCGCCTTTTACCGGTCCCTGGGCTTCGAGGTTCGGGCGCCGATGGTCTATACGATCCTGGCCGACTGACAGGGAGACGGGCCATGAGCGCGCACGGGGCGACCATCGAGTGGATGCGGGGCGATCAGCCCTTCACCGACAAGCGCTACAGCCGCGCCCACAGCTGGACCTTCGACGGCGGGGCGGTGGTCCCCGGGTCGTCGTCGCCCGCCGGCGTGCCCGTGCCCCTGTCGGACGCCTCGGCGGTGGATCCGGAGGAGGCGATGGTCGCCTCCCTGTCCAGCTGCCACATGCTGTGGTTCCTGGCCTTCGCCGCCAACGCCGGTCTGGTGGTCGATTCCTATCGCGACGCGGCCTCCGGCGAACTGGACAAGAACGCGGCGGGCCAAAGATACCTGGCCCGCGTCGCCCTTCGCCCGGTCACCGCCTTCTCCGGCCGCAAGCCGGACCAGGCCGAGCTGGACGCCCTGCACCATTCCGCCCACGAACACTGCGAAATGGCCCATTCGGTCCGCGCCGAAATCACCATCGAGGCGACCATCGGCTAGGCGGGGGCCGTCTCCTCCTCGACCAGCGAGCGGAACAGGCCGTGGGCGGCGATCATGCCGTCCGAGGTGGCCAGGGTGATGTTGGACGCGGCTCGCGCCAGGTCGCCGGCGGCGAACACGCCCGGCTGGGTCGTCGCCTGCATGGCGTCCACCTTGATCACCCGCCCCATCGGCGTGTCGGTCATCTCGCAGCCCAGCCGCTCGGCGAAGGGGCTGGCGACGCGGACGCTGGCGCCGACGAAGATGGCCTTCAGGTCCACGAAACGGCCGTCGGTCAGTCGTGCGCCGGTCAAGGTCTGCGCCTCGCCCTCCAGCCGGGCGATGGGCGTCGTCTCGATGGTAACACCGCGCCGGTACAGCAGATGGGCGTCCTCCGGCGACAGGCCGACGTCCAACCCCATGAACAGGGTGACCTGGCCCCACTCCGCCACCGTGGCGGCGTACTGGACCGCATGGTCGCCCCGCCCCAGCACCCCGATCGGACCGCCGCCGATCTCATAGCCGTGGCACCAGGGACAGTGCAGGGCCGTGCGGCCCCAGCGTTCCTTGACGCCCGGAATATCGGGCAGCACATCCTCGACCCCGTGCGACAGCAGAAGGCGGCGCCCCCGCGTCCGCGTGCCGTCGGCGAAGGCGACCGAGAAGCCGCCGTCGATCCGCTCGATCGTGATCGCCTCGGCCATGCGGAAGGCGGCGGTGGGATAGGCGGCGACCTGAGACCGGGCCGTCGCCGCGATCTCGGCTCCCGGTCGGCCGTCGTTGGTCAGAAAGCCGTGGGCGCGGGCGGCGAACCGGTTGCGGGGGCGTCCGTCGTCGATGACCAGCACCCTGCGCCGGGCGCGAACCAACTGCTGGGCGGCGGACAGGCCGGCGTAGGAGCCGCCGATGATCAGGGCGTCGTGCGGCATGGGTTCACTCGGGGCGATGGGCGTTGAGACGGGCATTCAGCAGATCCCTTTTCGGATGTTCGGCCATCCGGCGCGCGAAGTCCGCCGCCAGATCGGCCAGGGTGATCTCGTTCAGCCGCGCGACCAGCAGGGCGCGGGCGGCGGCATAGGTTCCGGCCAGGGCGTCGTTGACCGCCGCCTCGACCAGACAGCCGTCGGCCTCGACCGGCGGGGCTTCGGGAAACAGGCCGGGCTCGCCCAGAGCCGTGTTGACCTGGCCCAGGGTCACCTGGTCCAGCGGCCGGGCCAGCCGCCAGCCGCCGCCATGCCCCTTTTCCGAAGCCACCAGCCCCTGTTCGCGCAGGCCCGCCATGGTCCGGCGCACCACGACCGGATTTGTCGACAGGCAGACGGCCAGCTGGTCCGAGGTCATGGGCGCGCCGGTTCGCGCCTCATGCTCTGCCATGTGCAGCAGGGCGTGAAGGATGTTCGAGAGGCGGGAGTCTCTTTTCATGTAACTTCAATTGTTACGTGATGAGCCCGACGTCAAGACGGGGGCTGGGATTCATTTCAGACGTGGGGCGCGACGTCCGTCAGGAAGGCCCTGAACCGCCGCAGGGAGTCCTCGGTCAGGTCCGGGTCGTGGCGCATCGGGCCGTTATTGGTCGGTTCGTCGAAGGCGTGGGTGCCGGCGGCGACCCAGCTTTCGACCTCGGCGCCGCAGTCGCGGATCATGGCGTTGATCATTTCGGCGTTGCGCACCGTGGTCAGGTGGTCGCGCCTGCAGGTCACGGCCAGCACCTTGGGACAGTGCCGCCAGGGCTTCATCCGGTTGAATGCGAACGGGCCGATATAGGGATAGGCCAGCCAGACGGCCCGAACGCCCGACAGGTCGGCCGCACCGGGATCGGCTACGCCCAGGGTGTTGGGCGCGGGATCGGCGCTCATCATCTCCATGATCGACCAGCCGCCGTGGCTCCATCCGGCCAGGGTCAGCCGGGTCGCGTCCACATCGGACCGGGCCGAAATCCCCTTGATGGCCGCCAGGACGTCGCCGCCCCGCTCGTATCCCCGAAAGGCCAGGCCGGTGCAGACCGCCGTCAGGGTGAAGGCCCGGCCCCAGCCGCGCGGGCCGTAGGAATCGACGATGAAGGCGCGCCAGCCCGCCGCCTTCGCCGCCTCGGCGTACCGGGGCAGGTGATCGCGCAGACCGCCGCAGCCGTGGAACAGCAGCACCGCCGGCCGGGGCCGGTCGTCGTCGGGCCCGACAATGGTGAGATGGGGTTCGAGGCGGGCCCAGCGGCGCTTCAGATCGTCCATCCGTGATCTACGCCGCAGCTTTCGCCCGAACGCCAGCCCCTCTTGCGCATTTCGTCATTCAGATATATCTAACTGCCCGAGAATAGATATATCGAAAAGGAATCAATCATGAGATCCAAGGGGATTTTCCAAGGCCGCAGCAACGGATGCGGCGAGAAACACGGTCGTCCCGGCGGCTTCGGCTTCGGGCATGGTTTCGGCCACGCCTTCGGGCGCGGGATGCGCGGCGGACGCGGCGCGGACTTCGGTCCTGGCTGGGACGGCGGCGAGGCGCGCGGACGTGGTCACGGCCATGGCCGGCGCGGCGGCGGCCGCCTGTTCGACCACGGCACCTTGCGCTGGGTCCTGCTGTCGCTGATCGCTGAGAAACCCAGCCACGGCTACGAGCTGATCAAGGCGGTCGAGACCCGGCTGGGCGGCGCCTATTCGCCCAGCCCCGGCGTCATCTACCCCAGCCTGACCCTGCTTGAGGAGATGGGCGCGCTGGAGTCCCAGACCGAAGGCGGCAAGAAACTGTATTCGATCACAGAGGCCGGCCGCGCCCTGCTGGCCGAGAACGAGGCGATCCTGCGCGCCGCCGAGGCGACGATGGACAAGTTCGCCGCCCGCGCCCTGCGGCCGACCCCGATCCAGGACGCCATCGGCCGCCTGCGTCACACGATCCACGACCGTCTGACGGGCGAGACCGCCCTGACCGAGGCCCAGGTCCAGGCCATCGCCGCCATCCTGGCCGAGGCCGCCGACAGGGTGGAACAGGCATGACCGGGCTCCTGCGCATTCCCCGGCGCGTGCGGCACGAGCTGAAGTTCCGCACCCTGACCGTGGCCTCGGTCCAGGACCTGACGCCGGCCTATCGCCGCATCGTTCTGGAAGGCGCGGACCTGGAGGGCTTCGTCTCCCTGGGCTTCGACGACCATGTGAAGATCTTCCCGGTCGCCGAGGGCCAGGCGCCGGTCATGCCGACGCTGGGGCCGGAGGGTCCGGTCTTCCCAGCTCCCCGCCCCGTGGCGCGCGACTACACGCCCCGCGCCTATGACGCCGCTGCGCGTCGGCTGACGCTGGATTTCATCACCGGCCACGGCGGTCCGGCGACCGAATGGGCCATGGCGGCCAAGGTGGGCTCGGTCCTGGGCGTCGGGGGTCCCCGCGGGTCGTTCATCGTCCCCACGGCCTTCGCCGACCATGTGCTGATCGGCGACGAGACCGCCCTGCCGGCCATCGCCCGCCGTCTGGAGGAACTGCCCGCCCGCGTCCGCGCCCATGTGGTGGTCGAGGTCGCGGACCTGGACTCGACATGGACCTTCGACAGCGCCGCCGAGGTCGCCGTCACCTGGGCCGTCCGCGACGGCGCCCCGCGCGGCGGGACCGAGACCCTGCTGGCGGCGCTCGACACGGCCCTGACCGGGGTCAGCCCGAAAGACGCCTATGTCTGGATCGCCGCCGAATCCGCCGTGGCCAAGGCCCTGCGGACAAAGACGCTAGGACTTGGCTTCTCGCCCAAGGCGATGAAAGCCGCCGGCTACTGGCGCCTCGGCGACCCGGGCGCCCACGAGGTCATCGAAGGCTGACCCCCGCTGCGCGCAGCGTCAGGTTCAGCCGCCCGCCGCCGGGGATCAGGCGCGACGACCCCTCCAGCACGCGGTCGATCCCGTGCCGGGCCAGTCGCGCCGGTCCCGTCAGGGCGCAGACGTCGCCGCTGTCCAGCCGCAGCGTCGTGGTGCGCCCGCCCTCGGCGGCGCCGATACGGAACATGGCCGCATCGCCCAGCGACACCGACAGGACGGGCGCGCCCAGGTCGGCCTCGTCCTTATCCTGGTGCAGGCCCATCTTGGCCCCCTCGCGATACAGGTTGACCAGACAGGCGTCCGGCCGCCGGGGCCCGCCGCCCGTCGCCTCCCACAGGTCCAGCAGCACCGGCGGAATATCCGGCCAGGCCCGCCCCGTCTCCGGGTGGGTCGCCTGATAGCGATAGCCGGCCCGGTCCGAGACCCAGCCCAGCGGCCCGAAATTGCTCATCCGCACCGAGAACGGCCGTCCGCCTGGCGTCTGCGGCCGGTACAGGGGCGCTGCTTCCAGCCGCGTGAACACCGCATCGACCAGATCGGCCTGGGCCGATGCGTCCAGGGCCCCCGGCCACAGGCGAAAGCCTTCAACGGCGGTTTTGACCTCTAAAATCGCGGACATGGCCTCATCCTGCGCGAAAACCGGTTCCGCCGCATCGCTGAATCGCAGAACGCCCTTGCAGCCGTATGGGACTTTCCCATATCGGGGCCAGCTTCGGAGAAACCCCGCGAAGTTTGGGGCTATCCGACACCAACCACGCCAACCCACAGGGGGCGGTCACGCGCGCCGCTTCGTCGAAGGCCGCCGCATCGCCCGCCGATACGGAGAGAAATAGAACGCCCATGGCCAAGATCATCGGCATCGACCTCGGCACCACCAACTCGTGCGTGGCCGTCATGGACGGCAAGAACCCCAAGGTCATCGAAAACGCCGAAGGCGCCCGCACCACCCCGTCGGTGGTCGCCCTTCAGGACGGCGGCGAGACCCTGGTGGGTCAGCCCGCCAAGCGTCAGGCCGTCACCAACCCCGCCAACACCTTCTTCGCCATCAAGCGCCTGATCGGCCGCAACTTCGACGATCCCGTCGTGGCGAAGGACAAGGGCATGGTGCCCTATGAGATCGTCAAGGGCCCGAACGGCGACGCCTGGGTCCGCGCCCACGGCAAGGATTATTCGCCCCAACAGATCTCGGCCTTCACCCTCATCAAGATGAAGGAAGCCGCCGAGGCCTATCTGGGCGAGAAGGTGACGCAAGCCGTCATCACCGTCCCGGCCTATTTCAACGACAGCCAGCGCCAGGCCACCAAGGACGCCGGCAAGATCGCCGGGCTGGAAGTCCTGCGCATCATCAACGAGCCGACCGCGGCCGCCCTTGCCTATGGCCTGGAAAAGAACGACGGCCAGAAGATCGCCGTCTACGACCTGGGCGGCGGCACCTTCGACGTCTCGATCCTGGAGATCGGCGACGGCGTCTTCGAGGTGAAGTCGACCAACGGCGACACCTTCCTGGGCGGCGAGGACTTCGACGTGCGCCTGGCCGACTATCTGGCCGACGAGTTCAAGAAGGAACAGGGCGTCGATCTGCGCCAGGACAAGCTCGCCTTGCAGCGCCTGCGCGAAGAGGCCGAAAAGGCCAAGAAGGAACTCAGCTCCACGACCCAGTACGAGGTCAATCTGCCGTTCATCACCATGAACGCCTCGGGCCCGCTGCACCTGAACATCAAACTGTCGCGCGCCAAGCTGGAAGCCCTGGTCGACGACCTGGTCGCCCGCACGATCGAGCCGTGCAAGAAGGCCCTGGCCGACGCCGGCCTGAAGGCCTCGGACATCGACGAAGTGGTCCTGGTCGGCGGCATGACGCGCATGCCCAAGGTGCAGGAGGCCGTGAAGGCCTTCTTCGGCAAGGAGCCGCACAAGGGCGTCAACCCTGACGAAGTCGTGGCCCTGGGCGCCGCGGTTCAGGCCGGGGTTCTGCAAGGCGACGTCAAGGACGTGCTGCTGCTGGACGTGACGCCCCTGACCCTGGGCATCGAGACCCTGGGCGGCGTCTTCACGCCCCTGATCGAGCGCAACACGACCATCCCGACCAAGAAGAGCCAGACCTTCTCGACCGCCGACGACAACCAGTCGGCCGTGACGATCCGGGTCTTCCAGGGCGAGCGTCCGATGGCGTCGGACAACAAGATGCTGGGTCAGTTCGACCTGATGGGCATCCCGCCAGCGCCGCGCGGCATGCCGCAGATCGAGGTCGCCTTCGACATCGACGCCAACGGCATCGTCAACGTCTCGGCCAAGGACAAGGCGACCAACAAGGAACAGTCGATCCGCATCCAGGCCAACGGCGGCCTGTCGGACGCCGACATCGACAAGATGGTCAAGGAAGCCGAGGCCAACGCCGCCGCCGACAAGGTCCGCAAGGATCTGGTCGAGGCCCAGAACGCCGCCGACAGCCTGATCAACTCGACCGAGAAGGCTCTGGCCGAACACGGCGACAAGGTCGAGGCCGACGTCAAGACGGCGATCGAGACCGGTCTGGCCGAGCTGAAGACCGCCCGTGAAGGCACGGACGCCGAGGACATCCGCACCAAGACCAACAGCCTGGTCCAGGCCTCGATGAAGCTGGGCGAGGCCATGTACGCCCAGCAGCAGGGCGCCGGCGAAGGCGATGCGGCCCCGGCCGACGACGGCGTGGTCGACGCCGAGTTCGAGGACGTCTCGGACACGGACGAGAAGAAGAGCGCCTGATCGGCAACAGGTCGGCGAAATGATAAGGCCCCGCTTGTCTTGCGATAGGCGGGGCCTTTTCATGAAACTTGCATCAGTCGTTCCGGCCCCCATGTCAGCCGGGACACCACAGCTTCGCTGACGCCCGCAGAGGCGTGACGGAGCCGCAGGGGAAGTATGAGGACCAACGCCCTATGGCGCGTGACTATTATGAGGTTTTGGGCGTCGAACGGACAATCGACGCGCCCGGTCTGAAATCGGCCTATCGCAAGCTGGCCATGATCCATCACCCGGATCGCAACGGCGGCTCGGAAGAGTCGATGGCGCAGTTCAAGGAAATTTCCGAGGCCTATACGGTCCTGTCGGACGATCAGAAGCGCGCGGCCTACGACCGGTTCGGCCACGCCGGCGTGAACGGCGGCGGGGGCGGCGGCTTCGGCCAGGGCCAGCAGGGCTTCTCCGACATCAACGACATCTTCTCCCAGGTCTTCGGCGACGCCTTCGGGGACGCCTTCGGCGGTCGCCAGGCCGGCCGGGGCCAGCAGGGCGGACCGCGTCGCGGCTCGGACCTGCGCTATGATCTCGAGATCAGCCTGGAACAGGCCTACAAGGGCGCCGAGGTCGAGATCGACATCCCCGCCACCATGACCTGCGAGACCTGCGAAGGTTCGGGGGCCAAGCCCGGCACCAAGCCCGTCACCTGCACCACCTGCAACGGCGCCGGCCGCGTGCGCCAGGCCAACGGCTTCTTCCAGGTCGAGCGGACCTGCCCCCGCTGCCACGGCGCGGGCCAGATGATCGCCGACCCCTGCACGACCTGTCACGGCCACGGCCAGGTGCGAAAGACCCGCACCCTGAACCTGAAGATCCCCGCCGGCGTCGACGACGGCTCGCGCATCCGCCTGTCGGGCGAGGGCGACGCCGGTCAGCGCGGCGGCCCGCGCGGCGACCTGTACGTCTTCCTGTCGGTGACGCCGCACGACCTGTTCGAGCGCGACAACCTGGACCTGCTGGTCACAGTGCCGGTTCCCATGACCGTTGCGGCCCTGGGCGGCGAGATCGACGCCCCCTGCCTGGTGTCCGACGCCTGCGACGGCAAGTGCAAGGCCGCCGTCGCCGTGCCGGCCGGGGCCCAGACCGGCAAGACCGTCCGGATCAAGGGCAAGGGCATGCCGCATCTGAACGGCCGCGCGCGCGGCGACCTGGTGGTCGAGCTGTTCGTCGAGACCCCCACAGACCTGACCGCCCGTCAGAAGGAACTGCTGCAAGAGCTTGCCCTGTCGTTCGGAGAGGGGCAGAACCCCCGCAACTCCAGCTTCGCGGGCAAGGCGAAGCGCTTCTGGGCCGACATCCTAGGCAATCAGGATGCGGACGGGTCGAAAGAAAACGTGGTTTGAGCGCAATCTTCCACGCCGGCATTTCCGGCTATCGCGGCCGGATGGGTCGCGCCGTGTCCCAGGTTCTCGATGCGCGCGAGGACGTGGTCGTCGCCGCCCGGTTCGACTGGGGCGAAACCGCCGACATCTCCCTGTGCGACGTGATCATCGACTTTTCGACTCCGGACGCCTCGGTCGCCCTGGCGCAGAGTGCGGCCGAGCGCGGCGGCCCCAGCCTGGTCATCGGCTCCACCGGCTTCACCCCGGAGCAGGAGGCCGAGCTGATGAAGGCCGCCGAGAAGATCGCCATCGTCAAGAGCGGCAACTTCTCCCTGGGCGTGAACATCCTGATCGGCCTGGTCCAGCACGCGGCCCAACGTCTGGACGCCCAGGACTGGGACATCGAGATCACTGAGGCCCACCACCGCCGCAAGGTGGATTCCCCGTCCGGCACGGCCCTGATGCTGGGCGAGGCCGCGGCCGAGGGCCGGTTCACCGACCTGGCCGACATCCGCTCCAAACCCTATGACGGGGTCCAGGGCGAGCGCGAGAGCGGCAAGATCGGCTTCTCCTCGATCCGCGCCGGCGGCATCATCGGCGAACATACGGTCCTGTTCGCCTCGGAAGACGAGGTCCTGACCCTCAGCCACTCGGCCATCGACCGGTCCCTGTTCGCCAAGGGCGCCGTCGCCGCCGCCGCCTGGGTCCGCACGCGCGGACCCGGCCTGTACGACATGCAGGACGTGCTTGGCTTTCGCCAAGCCTGACGTCTAGGGCGCTTCGCGCCGCGCTACGCTCGCGACGCGGTCGCTCACGGCTTGAGCGCGGAAGCCATTACCCAGTCAGAGGGTGACGAAACCTGGGGGTAGCAGGCCCACCAAGATCAGTGCACGACCCTGCGCCGCCCACGGAACGCGGTCCCGGTCAGCAGGGTCTTGATGAAGAAGAAGATGGCGATGACGATGGCGTAGCCCAGGAACAGGGCCAGGGCCGTCATCCAGAAGCCGACGGTCAGAAGCGCCGGCAGGACGAATTCGCCGCCGTTCAGCACCGGCAAGACCGCCAGCACGATCAGATGCACCAGGGTCGCGCCCAGGGCGGTCGAGGCCAGCGACCGCCAGTCCACCATCAGCAGGGTGGCGATGATGGCGATGATCAGCCCCATCACCTGGTTGACGCCGTCGAAGCCGGCGCTGGCCAGACCCGCGATTCCACTCAGGAAATCGCCGATCTGATCGATCAGATTTTCCACGTCGTCACTCCTGCAGGGTCAAAAACAATCGGGCGCCGGTCAAGCTTGGCCGGTTCGACACGGTTAACGCCGCTCGCGCGGAAAGGCTCCCTCGGGGGTGGGCGTGAAGGCGACGCGGGCCTATGAGTGCGCCGCAACATCGAAAGGACGTCATGACGGGACGGATCGGCGGCGAGGACATCGCCCGCGGCATCGCGCTCAGGATCGCGGCGGCAGGCGCCTTTTCCGTCATGTCGGCGGTGCTGAAACTGGCATCTCTGGACGGCGTGGTCGCCCCCGAGATGCTGTTCTACCGCGCCTTCTTCGGCCTGCCCGTGGTCCTGGCCTGGGTGCTGACCCAGCCGGGCGGCCTCGCCGGTCTGACCACGCGCCGGCCGTGGGCCCATGCGGGACGCAGCGCCCTGGGCGTCGTCTCCATCCTGTGCCTCTTCCAGACCCTGACCCTGCTGCCCCTGGCCGACGCCACCACCCTCAGCTTCACCGCCCCCATCTTCGCCACCATCCTGTCCTTCTTCATCCTGAAGGAGGCGGTGGGGCCGCGCCGCTGGGCCGCCGTGGCGGTGGGCTTCATCGGCGTCGTCATCGTCATGCGTCCCCTTTCGTTCGTCTCGGGGGGCGGTCACGCCATGCCGCTCGAGGGCATAGGTTTCGGCCTGATGGCGGCCCTGCTGACGGCCAGCGTCACCATCACCCTTCGCCAGTTGCGCGACACCGAGCATGTCGCCGCCATCGTCTTCTGGTTCTTCGTCGGTTCATCCGGGGTGGGGGCGATCCTGCTGCCCTTCGTCGGCCATTGGCACTCGCCCCTGACCTTCGCCCTGCTGATCAGCTCAGGCGTCGCCGGCGGCCTGGCCCAATTGTTCATGACCGCCTCGCTGCAAAAGGCCCCGGTCGCCGTGGTCGCGCCCTTCGACTATCTCCAGATCGTCGGCGCTGTAATCTTCGGCTGGTGGCTGATGCACGCCACGCCCACCGCCAACACCCTGGCCGGCGGCGCCCTGATCGCCGCCAGCGGCCTCTACACCGCCTGGCGCGAACACGTCCGCCGCAAGGCCGCCCTGATCCAGACGACCGCGCCGCCGGTTTAGGCGCGTCTTTCTACCGCCCCGTCGAGCCGAACCCGCCGGCCCCGCGTGCGGTCTCGTCCAGCGTCTCGACCTCGACCCAGTCCGCACGCTCATGCTTGGCGATCACCAGCTGGGCGATCCGCTCCCCGCGGCGAATTACGAAGGGGTCGGCGCCGATATTGGCCAGGATCACGCCGCACTCGCCGCGATAGTCGCTGTCGATGGTGCCCGGCGCATTGGGGCAGATGATGCCGTGTTTCAACGCCAGGCCCGAGCGCGCCCGCACCTGGGCCTCGAACCCCAGCGGCAGGGCGATCTTCAGCCCTGTGGGCACCAGGGCGCGCTGGCCGGGCGCCAGGGTCATCGGCTGGTCCTCGGGCACGGCGGCGCGCAGGTCCATCCCGGCCGATCCCGCCGTCTCATAGGCCGGCAGGGGCAGGCCCTCGGCATGGGGCAGGCGCAGGATCTGGACGGCGACGGGCTGGGTCATTGGACGCTCTTGAAATGGTCGGCGATACGGGCGGCGACCGCCCGGGCGATGGCGGATTTGGACTGGCGCGGCCAGGTTTCGGTCCTGTCGGCGGTGACCAGCAGGACGGCGTTGCCGTCCGAGCCGAAGACGTCGTCGGACACGTCGTTGCCGATGATCCAGTCACAGCCCTTGCGCGACAGCTTGGCGCGGGCGTTGGCCTCCAGGTCCGTGGTCTCGGCCGCGAAGCCGATCACCAGGGCCGGCCGGTTCGGACCCGGCGCGGCGATCCCGGCCAGGATGTCGGGGTTCTCGATCAGGGCCAGGGTCGGCGGGCCGCCCGGCCCCTTCTTGATCTTGCCCCCGGCGATGGTGTCCACGCGCCAGTCGGCCACGGCGGCCGACAGCACGGCGATGTCGGCGGGCAGGGCGTTTTGCGTCGCCGCCTGCATCTCCAGCGCGCTCTCCGCGTCGATCCGCGTCACCCCGACAGGGGCGCCCAGGGCGGTCGGGCCCGACACCAGGGTCACCTCCGCCCCCAGTTCGACCAGGGCGGCGGCGATGGCGTAGCCCTGTTTGCCGCTGGAGCGGTTGGTCAGACCCCGCACCGGATCGATCGGCTCGAAGGTCGGCCCGGCCGTGACCACCGCCTTGCGACCCGCAAGGGGCCGCCCGGCCGCGCCCGCCAGCAGGCCCTGGATCGCGTCCAGGATCGCCGCCGGCTCGGCCATCCGGCCGGGTCCGTATTCGCCGCAGGCCATCTCGCCGTCGTCCGGCCCCACCACGGCCACGCCGTGGAAGCCGGGGAAGGCCTTCAGCCGCTCCATATTGGCCTGGACCGCCGGATGCTCCCACATCCGCACATTCATCGCCGGGGCCAGCAGCACCCGCTTGTCCGTGGCGACCAATGTGGTCGAAGCCAGGTCGTCGGCGATCCCGTTGGCCGCCTTGGCGATCAGCCCCGCCGTCGCCGGCGCCACGACCACCAGATCGGCCCAGCGCGACAGCTCGATATGGCCCATGCTGGTCTCGTCGTCCGGATGGAACAGGCCCGATCGCACCGGATGGCCGCTCAGCGCCGCCAGCGACAGGGGCGTCACGAACTCGGCGCCGGATTCGGTCAGGATCACCCGCGTCTGGCCCCCCGCCTTTGCGATCAGCCGCACCAGCTCCAGCGCCTTGTAGGCCGCTATGCCGCCGCCGACGATCAGCAGGATTTTGCGATTTGCGAGAGGGCGGCTGTCCATGGCCTTCGTCTAGCCGCCCAAGGCGACGCCGTCGAGACGGCCGAAAAGAACATTGCAGGAACATGAAGGTTGTGCTTACCTCGCGGCAAGCGGGTGTCCGAAGGGGGAGGCGAGGATGACGTCTGACAAGCGACAGGGTGCGGCCACAGGACTGGGGCTGATGATGGTCGGTTTGGCGGTGATGGCGCTGGCGGGGTGCGACAACGCCTCGGCGGTGCAGACGCGCGACCGCACGGCCGAGGGCACCCCCCCGGCCCCGGCGGGGGCCCGGGCCGGCGGCCGCGCCCCCCCCCCCCCCCCCCCCCCCCCCCCCCAACCCGGGCCGGCCGGCCGCCCCCCCGCGGCGCGGGGGGACCAGAACCCCCGCCCTCGCCCCCGCCCCCGCGCCGCCCTCCCGC
>NZ_JMQR01000038.1:0-26921 GCF_000698025.1 Brevundimonas sp. EAKA
CCCCCGGCGGGGTGGAGGGCGCCGGCGGCAGGTCGAGCCAGGGTTCGGCGCCGGTCAGGCGGGATTCAGCGATGACGGATTCGTCGGACACAGCCGATAGATAGCGACGTCGGGGCTGAAACGGAACGGGAACATGCTATATGCCGTTCGTGACGACCGCCGCCGTTCCCGCAACGCTTCCGCCGCTGTTCGCCGACTGGTTCGCCGGGCGCGGCTGGTCGCCCCGGCGTCATCAGCTGGAAATGGTCGCAGCAGGTCAGTCCGGCCGGCACGCCCTGCTGGTCGCGCCGACCGGCGGGGGCAAGACCTTGGCCGGCTTCCTGCCCAGCCTGATCGAGCTCGCCGAACGGGGGCCAAGGCCGCAGCACGGGCCGGGGTCGGGCGTGCATACCCTGTATCTGTCGCCGCTGAAGGCGCTGACCACCGACGTCGAACGCAATCTGACGACCCCGATCCGCGAGATCGGGCTGAACATCCACGTCGAGACCCGCACCGGCGACACGAAGCAGTCCAAACGCCAGCGTCAACGCGACTTCCCGCCCGACATCCTGCTGACCACGCCCGAACAGCTGGCCCTGTTCTGCGCCTGGGAAGGGGCGCGGTCCTATTTCGCCGACCTGAAATGCGTCGTTCTGGACGAGGTCCACGCCATTTGGAGCGGCAAACGGGGCGATCTGCTGTCGCTGGGACTGGGGCGGCTACAACAGTTTGCGCCGGGTATGCGGCGGGTCGGGCTGAGCGCGACGCTCGAAGATCCGGATCTGATCCGGGGGTGGCTGAGCTCCACCCCCGCCGTCGAGGATGTGGCCCTGCTCCGAGGCGATCCGGGCGCACCCGCCGTCATCGACGTGCTGATCTCCGAGGGCAAGGTCCCCTGGGCGGGCCACACCGGCCGCCACGCCATCCCGGAAGTCTACGCCGCCATCCAGCGCGCCGGCCTGGCGTTGATCTTCGTCAACACCCGCTGGCAGTCGGAGTTCGTCTTCCAGCAGCTATGGGCGATCAACGACGACAATCTGCCCATCGGCCTGCACCACGGCTCCCTGGCGGCCGAACAGAGGCGCAAGGTCGAGGCGGCGATGGCGCGCGGCGATCTGCGGGCCGTGGTCTGCACATCCACCCTCGATCTCGGGATCGACTGGGGCGACGTCGACCTGGTCATCCAGATGGCGGCGCCCAAGGGCTCCAGCCGTCTGGTCCAGCGGATCGGCCGCGCCAACCACCGGCTGGACGAACCGTCGCGCGCCCTTCTGGTGCCCGCCAGCCGGTTCGAGATGCTGGAATGCCAGGCGGCGCGCGAGGCGGTGGCCGACAACGCCTTCGACTGGGAGCCGATCCATATCGGCACCCTGGATGCGCTGGCCCAGCACGTCATGGGCGTCGCCTGTTCCGAGGCCTTCGACATGCAGGCCCTGTATGACGAGATCACCGGCTGCGGCCCCTATCGCGACCTGGCGTGGGAGCAGTTCGAGGAGGTGGTCGATTTCGTCGCCACCGGCGGATACGCGCTGCGCACCTATGATCGGTTCGCCCGCATCGTCCGCACCCTCGACGGCCGCTGGAAGGCCCGCACCAAGGACATTGCGCAGCGGCACAGGATGAATGTCGGCGCCATCGTCTCGGCCGGAACCCTGAACGTGCGGGTGGCCGGCCGTCGCGGCGGCGCCTCGCGCCAGCTGGTCGCCGGCCGCAAGGTGGGCGAGGCCGAGGAATGGTATTTCGAACAGCTGACGCCCGGCGACACCTTCCTGTTCGCGGGCCAGGTCTGGGCCTTCCAAGGCATCGTCGGAACCGACGCCCTGGTCAGCCACGCCAATGACAAGGAGCCCAAGATCCCCTCCTGGGGCGGGTCCAAGTTCCCGCTGTCCACCTCCCTGGCCGACCGGGTGCGAACCATGGTTCAGGACCCGGACCACTGGCGCGTCCTGCCGCCCGACGTGCAGGAATGGCTGGCGCTTCAGGCCGAGCGCTCGGCCATTCCCGACGCCGAGTCCATGCTGGTCGAGACCTTCCCGCGCGGCAGTCGGCATTTCCTGGTCGCCTATCCGTTCGAGGGCAATCTGGCCCACACCACGCTTTGCATGCTGTTGACGCGACGGCTGGACCGGCTGGGCGTCGGCCCCCTGGGCTTTGTCGTCACCGACTATTCGCTGGCGATCTGGTCGATCAAGCCGATGGACCAGATCGACCTGGGCGCCCTGTTCCAGTCCGACATGCTGGGCGACGACCTGGAGGCCTGGCTGGAGGAAAGCTTCATGATGAAGCGGTCCTTCCGCAATTGCGCCCTGATCTCGGGCCTGATCGAGCGCCGCCAGCCGGGCGCCGAGAAGACCGGGCGTCAGGTCACCTTCTCCACCGACCTGATCTACGACGTGCTGCGCCGCCACCAGCCCGACCATCTGCTGCTGAAGACCGCCCGCGCCGACGCCGCCTCGGGCCTGCTGGACGTGGCGCGCCTGGGCCAGATGTTGGCGCGGATCGAGGGCCGGATCCGGCATCAGGCCCTGACCCGTCCCTCGCCCTTCTGCGTGCCGGTTCTGGTCCAGATCGGGCGCGAGCGGGTGGGCGGCGACGCGGCCGAAATGATCCTGGATGAGAGCGCCGAACATCTGATCGCCGAAGTCATGGACGAGGACGCGCCATGAACGCCGCCCTGCGCCAGACCCTGTCCCCCGCGCGCAAGCCCTGCGGTTCGTTGCGCGTTCAGATCGCGGGCGAGACCTGCGTGCTGCGCTGTTCGGGCGCCCTGTGGCTCCCGGCCCATCGCGCCCTGATCGCCGCCGACCTGCACCTGGAGAAGGGTTCGGCCTTCGCCGCGCGCGGCCAGATGCTGCCGCCCTACGACAGCCGCGCCACCCTGGACCGGCTGGAGACCGAGATCGCCGACCTCGACCCCGGCCTTGTCGTGTTGTTGGGCGACAGCTTCCATGACGCCCGGGCCATCGGACGGATGGCGGATGAGGACCGGGCGCGGCTGGACCGGTTGGCGGGCGGCCGAAACTGGCTGTGGCTGGAAGGCAATCATGACCGCAAGGCCCTGGCCGACGACGCCCGGACCGAGGCGTCCCTGCCCGGCCGGGTCGTGGGCGACATGGCCCTGGGCGCCCTGCGCCTGACCCACGAGCCGGAGCCCCGAACGCCGGCGGACGACCGCCAGGGCGAGGTCGCCGGCCACCTGCACCCCGCCGCCCGCGTCGTCGCCTACGGCCGCGGCGTGCGTCGTCCCTGTTTCGTCACCGACGGATCGCGCCTGATCCTGCCCGCTTTCGGCGCCTTCACTGGCGGGCTGGACGTGCGCGACCCCGTCATCGCCGGCCTGTTTGCCACAGAGCCCCTGACGGCCGTCCTGGGCCGCGACAAGGTTCACGCCATCGCCTGGGATCGCCTGCCCTGATCTCTTCCGCCCAGCGCAGAAATTCGAGTCGGCGT
The DNA here is from genome assembly GCF_000698025.1 of Brevundimonas sp. EAKA. NCBI lineage: Bacteria > Pseudomonadati > Pseudomonadota > Alphaproteobacteria > Caulobacterales > Caulobacteraceae > Brevundimonas > Brevundimonas sp. EAKA. The sequence continues at coordinate 3,430 of NZ_JMQR01000038.1, forward strand.
TTACGGTCGGTTTTCCTGTGCCGCGTAACCTGGGTTCATGACTCTCAGAATGAGACCCAGCATGCAGGCGCAAGCGCAGCATTTCGATCCCGCCGCGACCGCCGACGCCGTCGTCGATTCAGGCGTTGATTCCGCCCCCCCCTTCTTCGCGCCCGTCGTCGCTTCTGACGTCACGGATCAGCTCGAAGCGGCGCGCGCCCTGGTCGAGAGCCGTTTTTCCGATGCGGGCGAACGCCTGGCCGGATCACTCGAAATGGTCGGCCGGCTGATCGAGGCCCTCGACCGGCTGGGTCTGACGCTGAACGTCGAATCGGTCTCGCACACCAGCAACGAGTTGCTGTCGACGGCGGAAAGCCTGAACGCCCTGCCCCTTACGCAGAAACGGCGGGTGGCGGATCTGGATCAGTTGAAGACCGCCGGCGCCCTGCTGGAGGCCGATATAGACGTTATGCGCACCACGCTGCGCTATCTGCGCGCCTTCGCCCTGAACGTGAAGATCACGGCCGGCGCGACCATCCGGGCCGCAGACGAGTTCGCCGGTTTCGCCGAGCGGATGTGTGAACAGTTGGACTTCGGCGTGTCCCAACTGGACCAACTGGCCGAGGAGCTTACGCGGCTCGCACGCCAACTGGACGGCGCCCTGACCTTCGAAGAGGGGCTGGGCGGCAAGTACAAGGAGCTGATTCCGGCGGTGCCGGACAAGCTGGCGCTCGACGCCGAGACGCTCCGCGTGAACCACGCCCGCATCGCCGAGGTCGCCGCCTCGGTCGCCGCCATCGCGCGCGACATCCAGATGAAGGTCGGCAAGGCCCTGATGGCCCTGCAGATCGGGGACATCACCCGCCAGCGGATCGAACACGTCCAGCTGGGCATCCAGGTCGCGGCCCGCACGGTTCGCGAGGCGGACCTGTCGCCCGAGGCGCGCGACCGGGCCGAACGCCGCCTGCTGCACATGGTCGCCGACCAGATGGCGGACATCGCCACCGATTTCGAGGCCGAAGCGGCCAAGGTCGTCCACAGCCTGTCCGGCATGGCCCAGGACACCAAACAGATCATGGTCATTCACGGCCTGTCCGACGGCGGGGGCGACCTGCGCGACCTCGAGATCAGTCTGGGTCGGGCCGGTCTGTTGATCGATGACGTCACAGCGGCCATGACCAACGCCCAGCGCATCAGCGGCGAGACCGTCTCGGCGGTCGAGGCCCTGGCCCGACGGGTGGACGCCATCCAGAAGGTCAAACGCGACATCCAGCAGATGGCGATCAACAGCAGCCTGCGCTGCAATCGTCTGGGGGAAATCGGCAAGCCCCTGAGCGTCATCGCCATCGAGCTGAGCAGCCACGCCAGCCATCTGGAAGACGCCGCCGATCAGACCCTGGGTTCCCTGACCGCCCTGGCCGGCCTGGCCAACGGGATGGAGACCACCCAACCCGGCGACGCGCACGTGGACGCCGGACGCCTGAACGGGGTGCAGAGCCAGTTGCGCCGCGCCGCCGACGTGGTCGAGAACGATCTGGTCGGTCTGGGCGCCCATGGCGAGGCCACGGCCCGGTCGCTGGCCCTGGCCGCCGACCAGCTGGGCCTGAAGGAAGACCTGGGCGACGCCCTGCACACCGCCGCCATCGCCCTGGCCGAGGCCGCCGGACCAGTGGTCGAGGACCTGACCGATATCGCCGGAGTGGTGGACGCCGCCATGACCGAGATCGGGCGCTGCTACACCATGGCGCGCGAGCGGACGGTCCACGCGGCCCATGCGGTCTTTACCGAGACCGACAAGACCGACGAGGCGACGACGACGGAAACAGCCGGTGAAACGGCCGCCGCCGAGGACGAATTCGACGACCTTCTGTTCTGATCCGGGCGGCGGTCGGGCGCGATAGGCGCAGGCCTCGCTCCGTCCGCCTGTCTGTGGGGCCGCCGGGCCGCCGTCAGCGAGACCGATCGACGTTCATGATCTCGCGGGCGATATGCTCCAGCGCCGTGACCTTCTGGGCGGCGCCGCGTGCAATGGCTTCCTTGGGCATGCCGAAGACGATCGAGGTCGCCTCGTCCTGCGCCACGGTGACGGCCCCGGCCTCCTTGAGCTCCAGCAGGCCGCGTGCGCCGTCATCGCCCATGCCGGTCATGATCACGCCCATGGCGTTGCGTCCGGCCGCCCGAGCGGCGGAGCGGAACAGGACGTCGACGGAGGGGCGGTGGCGCGACACGGGCGGCCCGTCCTTGATCGCCACCTGATAGCGGGCGCCGTGGCGTTCAAGCAGCATGTGCTTGTCGCCCGGTGCGATCAGGACGTGGCCGCGCAGGACCGGATCGCCGTTCTGGGCCTCCTTGACCTCGACCTCGCACAGGCTGTTGAGCCGTTTGGCGAAGGCGGCGGTGAAGCCCGCCGGCATGTGCTGGACGATGACGATGCCGGGCGCATTGGCCGGCAGCGCCTGCAACACCTCGCGCAGCGCCTCGGTCCCGCCTGTCGAGGCGCCCAGACAGGCCACCATCTCCGTCGTGCGCGCCATGGCGGCCCCGGTCGGGGGCGGCAGCATGGCGTCAGCCGTCAGCTTGGTTCCGGGATCCAGCGTTCGCGTCGTCGTTCGCCTTGCGCCCAGCCGGGCGCGCGCCGCAGCCTTGACCACATCGCGGATGCGATCCGCGCTCTCGGCCAGATGGTCCGCCGCCCCGATGCGCGGCTTCAGTATGATGTCGACCGCGCCGGCCTCCAGCGCCTGCATCAGGGTCTCGGATCCGGCCTCGGTCAGGGACGAGCACATGACGACCGGGATCGGCCGCTGGGCCATCAGCTTGCGCAGGAAGGTGATGCCGTCCATGCGCGGCATCTCGACGTCCAGGGTGATGACGTCGGGCACGTCCTCGGCGATGCGACGCGCGGCGACGAAGGGGTCGGAGGCCACGCCCATGACCTCGATGCCGGGGTCGGCGGACAGGACGTCGACCAGAGTCTGGCGCACACTGGCCGAGTCGTCGATGACCAGAACGCGGACCTTGGGCATGGGATCAGGTCTTTCGGAAAATGGTGTTGGCGACAGTCACCAGAGGCAGTTCGATGCCGGTGATGCTCTCGGAATGGCCGATAAACAGATAGCCGCCGCGCTTCAGCCGGTCGCACAGCCGTTTCAGAACCTTGGCCTGAGTCTGTTTATCGAAATAGATCATAACGTTACGACACATGATCATATCGAACGGATCGCCGACCGAATAGGTCTCATCCATCAGATTGACTCGCGCCAGCGACAGTTTCGCCCGCAGCGACGGATGGATGCGGCCCTCGCGCCGTCCGCTGTCGCGTGCGGTCATGACCCAGCGCCGCATTTCGGCGGGGACCGGGGTCAGCATCTCGTTCGGATAGACGCCGCGCAGCGCGGTTTCCAGCACATCGGTGGACAGGTCCGTGCCCAGGATCTGATAGTCGGGGCCGCCCTGTTCATCGGCGAATTTCTGCATGACCATGGCCATGGTGTAGGGCTCGGCGCCCATCGAACAGGCGGCGCTCCAGGCCCGGATCCGCCGCATCCCGGCCGCCTTGAACTCGGGCAGCACGTGGGACGTCATATAGTCGAAATGGCGGGGTTCGCGGAAGAAGTCGGTCTTGTTGGTCGTCACCGCGTCGATCAGGAAGACGGACTCGGCCTCGAGCCCGTCCTCCTTGAACAGATTGTCGCAATAGTCGTCGAAGGTCGCGTGGCCCGTGCTGCGCAGACGGCGGCGCAGCCGCCCCTCCAGCATGGTCCGCTTGGACGACGGCATCTTGATGCCGCTGTAGTCGTAGATATAGGCCGCCATCCGCTCGAAATTGCGGGCGCTGATCTGATCGACGGGAGGCGAGGACTGTTCCAGCGCGGCGTGGGACAAGGCGATGCTCTTTCTGAGAAACCGGCGGCGACCGTCAGGCCGCGCGATCGACGTCGGGGAAGGACGCCAGAGAGACGGTGTCGGTGCTGGACAGCAGTCGGGGCAGGTCGATCAGGACCACGAAGCCGTCCTCGCGCCGCACCACGCCCGAGATATAGTCCGAGCGCCACTTGATCCCGATGTCGGGCGACGGCTCGATCTGGTCGGCGCTGAAGACCGCCACCTCGAACACCCGGTCCGCCACCAGGCCCAGGCTGAGCACCCGGTCCTCCAGCGGAATGTCCAGCACCAGGATGCGGGTGTTCAGCGTCGGCTCGGTCGGCGCCATGCCCAGGCGGATCCGAAGATCCGCCGTGGGAACCCCCTGCCCCCGCACGTCCGTCAGGCCCAGAAGATAGTCCGGACTGTTGGGAATGCGCGAGGGCGCCTGATAGGTCAGGATCTCCCGCACCAGGCCGACCGGAGCGGCGAAGAGTTCGTCGCCCAGGCCGAAGGTCACATATTGCCCCTCAGAGGCGCCTTGCCCCTTGGCGGTTTCGGACATCAGGCGCTCTCCCGGAAGTCCATGTCCTCGTCGTCCGCGCCGCCGACCGCCATGTCCAGGGCGAAGCCCTTGGCGCGGGCCTGCTGGGCGTGGACGGCGGGCTTGGACGGCGCAGCCTTGGGCGTCGGGCGGGCCGCCGGCTTGGCCCGGGCCTTGAAGGTCGAGACCCGGGCCTGAGCACGGGCAGGGACTCTTTCGGCGTCGGTGCGGAAGAAGGCGATCGAGGTCTGCAGTTCCTCGGCCTGGGCCGCCAGTTCCTCGGAGGTGGCCGACATTTCCTCGGCCGCGCCGGCGTTCTGCTGGATCACCTTGTCCAGTTGCTGGATGGCCTCGTTGATCTGGCTGGCGCCGACGTCCTGCTCGCGGCAGGCGGCGCTGATCTCGGACACCAGTTCGGCGGTCTTGCGGATGTCCGGCACCAGGCGTTGCAGCATTTCGCCGGCTTCCTGGGCCGCCTTGACCGTATCGCCCGACACCGCGCCGATCTCGGCGGCGGCCGTCTGGCTGCGTTCGGCCAGCTTGCGCACTTCCGAGGCGACGACGGCGAAGCCCTTGCCGTGCTCCCCGGCGCGGGCGGCCTCGACCGCCGCGTTCAGGGCCAGCAGGTCGGTCTGGCGGGCGATCTCCTGCACGATGCCGATCTTGGCGACGATGGTGCGCATGGCCTCGACCGCGCGATGAACGGCCTCACCGCTGGTTTCCGCGTCCTTGGACGACTGACGCGAGATCTTCTCGGTCTGGGCCGCGTTGTCGGCGTTCTGCTTGATGTTGGCGGCCATCTCTTCCATCGAGGCCGAGGCCTGTTCGGCGGCGGCGGCCTGTTCGGTCGCGCCCTGGCTCATCTGTTCCGACGAAGACGACAGTTCCTGGCTGCCGGCCGAGACATTGTCCGCAGCCGCTAACGCGTCGCCGACCACGCTGCGGAGGCGTTCGATCATCCGGTTAAGGTCGCCCAGCATGTCGCCGATTTCGTCCCGACTGGTGACGACGACCGCCTGGGTCAGATCGCCTTCGGCGACGGCGCGAACGGCCTCAGTGGCGCGGATCAGTCCCTTCCGAACAATCAGTGTGATGCAGACACAACCGAAGACCGCAGCGAATAGAGCGAAGGCGCTGGCGACGATCAGCCCTACACGCGCTTCCTCAAACACCGCATTGGCGCCCTCCTCGGCCTGCGCCATCAGCGCCTTGTCCGTCGCGACGATGTTTTGGGCGGCGTCCTCGATCGCAGAAAGGCTGGCGCGCGCTTCGTTCAACATCAACGCCTTGGCGCCGACGTCGTCGCCGGCGAGCGCCAGCCTGTGAATTTCTTCGCTGATCGGCTTGTATTCTGACCAGGCGTTCGCCAGCGAAACCCACTCGGCCTTGGCGTCTGCCGATGCGGCCGCCTGGCCTTGAGCCAGCAGGTCTTCCAACATGCCTCGGCCCCGGCCTACCTCTTCGGAAAACTCACGCACCGCTTCAGGGTCGGTGGTCAGGAGCATGCCGCGCTCACGCCTCACATAGCTGCTGAACTCGGTCTGGATGCTCTGGGCCCGGCTCAGTTGGGCGGCCGGTCCGGCGACAACCTCATGGATGGCGGCGTGCAGAGACGAAAGATGACTGAGGGAAACGCCGACTAAAACGGCGATCGCCGCGATCAGCACCCCGAACGTCAGGATCAACTTGGCCTTGATGGTGAAACGCATAGCCTATCTCCCGAAAAATCGATCATGACGAGCGACGGACGCCACTGGCGAGCGTGCACCCTGGTGCAGATTGCAGACAGCCGAACATCCGAGGGCGGTCAGGACGAAAGCCAGCGCCATCTGAATGACGAGCGAGCCATCGACCGGGAAAGTCGACCCTCGGAGGCTCGCAACATCACGAACCTCGACAGCCACATCCACTGGTATGCGTATTCTCATATCTCGTCCCATCCCCACGGCGCGCTAAAACACAACCCGAACGCACCATCCAGGGATATGGTTAAACCGACTTCAAACGCCTGATAGGGAGTTGTACCTAGAGATAAGCCTCTAAGATTGGTGAATTTTTTTGATCAACGAAGGTCGAACCGCAGCCCGCCAGCCATGCACTTTCAGGTCGTTCCGCCACAGAATCTCACCCCGCCTGAAACACATCTACGGGTCGCAACACGCAGCAGATCATGGAATTTCACAGCAAGCCCACGTCCGAATTCCCGCTACGATCCGTCGGACTGACGAGACGGTCCAGGCGGCCCGGAAGCCGGTTCCGGCATTGGGGCGGAGATGGCTCTTATGTGCTTTCTACAGACCGAAAAGGATTGGGGAGGGGTGCGGCCATTATCTCCCCGTTAACCATCCTCCCGGCATTTTCTGCCCAGTGATTTGCGGGAGCGTGGGCCGATGAACGGCGCGGAAGTTCTGGATGTAGGGCGCGACGCCATCTGGCTGACGATCCAGCTGTGCCTGCCGGTCCTGCTGGTCGGCCTGGTCGTCGGCGTGGTCATCGGCCTGTTCCAGGCCCTGACGCAGATCCAGGAACAGACCCTGATCTATGCGCCCAAGATCATCGCCATCTTCGTGTCCCTGTTGCTGTTCCTGCCGCTGATGGGCGCCCTGCTGGGCGGGTTCATGCGCCAGATCGCGGCGCGCATCGCGGGCATGTAGTGGAGGCTTACGCCACCGCGGATCAGGTCTGGGCCGGGGGGCTGATCTTCGCCCGCATCGGCGCGATCCTGATGCTGATCCCCGGCTTCGGGGAAACCTATGTGCCGCCGCGCATCCGCCTGTCGCTGGCCCTGCTGATCAGCCTGGCGCTGTGGCCTGTGGTGCGCGACAGCCTGCCGGGCCTGCCCGAGACCCTGGGCGGCATGGCCGGGTGGGTGATCCGCGAGGTGGTGGTCGGCCTGATGATCGGCATGCTGCTGCGCATGTTCCTGACGTCACTGATGACGGCGGGCGAGATCGTCTCGCTGCAGACCACCCTCAGCTTCGCCCAGACGGCCAATCCGCTACAGGCCCAGCCGGGGTCGACGGTCGGTTCGTTCCTGCTGCTGTTCGGGGTGACGCTGATCTTCGCCACCGACACCCACCACCTGTTCATCGCCGGCATGGTCGGTTCCTACAGTCTGATCGCCCCGGCCAAGCCCCTGATCATGGGGGATTTCACCGAGATGGCGGTGCGGACCCTGGGCGATAGTTTCCTGCTGGGGGTGCAGTTGGCGGCGCCGGTTCTGGTGTTCGCCCTGATCTTCAACCTGGCCTCGGGCCTGATCGCGCGGGTCATGCCGTCGTTTCAGGTCTATTTCGCCGCCGCGCCTCTGAGCGTCATCCTGGGCCTGTCGATCTTCGCGCTCAGCCTGGGCGCCCTGGGCACCGTCTTCATCGACCGCTACCGCCGCCTCGCCGAGGTGTTCGCGGCCGGCGCCTTCGGGGGAGGGGCGGGTGGCTGACGACACCGATCCCGAGTCGAAAACAGAAGACGCCACCCCCCGAAAACTCGAGGACGCCCGAAAGAAGGGCGACGTCGCCAAGTCTCAGGACGTCGGCCAGGTGCTGTCCCTGGCCGGGGCGGCGGCGGTGATCCTGGGCGCCGGGGGCTGGTTCGCCGGGTCGATGGCGCAACAGCTGCTGCCCTTTATCGCGGCCCCTCACCAGATGCTGGGGATGCTGGATTCGGGGGCGGGGGCTCAGATTCTGGCCCAGGCTCTTTGGGCCATGACCCCCTTCCTGGGAGCGGTCATGCTGGCGACCATCATCGGCGGGGCGGGCGGACACCTGGCCCAGTCCGGCCTGATCTTCACCGCCGAAAAGCTGAAGCCGAAATGGTCGTCGGTGAACCCGATGTCGGGGTTCAAGCGCATCTTCGGCCCCGACGGCCTGATGCAGTTCGTCAAGACCTTCCTGAAGCTGATCGCCGTCTGCGTCGTCTGCTGGATGGTGCTGAAGCCCCATGTCCGCGAGTTCGAGAACATGGTCACCCTGAGCCCGGCCGCCCTGCTGCCGCTGGCGCGGGACATGGCCCTGGCCCTGTTCGTGGCGGCCATCATCCTGTTGGGGGCGACGGCCGGAGCCGACTTCATCTGGCAGAAGATGCGCTTCGCCAAGCGGATGCGGATGACCAAGGAAGAACTGAAGGAAGACTACAAACAGTCCGAGGGCGATCCCCACATCAAGGCCAAGCTGAAGCAGATCCGCATGCAGCGCAGCCGCCAGCGGATGATGGCCAATGTGCCCAAGGCCACGGTCATCGTGACCAACCCGACCCACTATTCGGTGGCCCTGCGCTACGAACCCAGCGAGGGCGACGGGGCGCCGGTCTGTGTGGCCAAGGGGGTCGACGCCCTGGCCATGCGTATCCGTGAAGTCGCCAAGGAACATGGCGTGCCGATCGTCGAGAACGTCCCTCTGGCCCGCGCCCTTTACGCCTCGGTCGAGATCGACGCCGTCATTCCCAAGGAACATTTCGAGGCCGCCGCCAAGATCATCGGCTTCGTGTTCCAGTCCCGCAAACGTCGGTAAGACCCCCGTAAGGCTTGGCGCCGGATTTGGGGGTATGATCAGACCACTGATTCGCGAGGCCGCATGAAGCCCAACCGTCGCCTTCCGTTCGACCTGCTCTCCGTTGCGACGGCGTTCGGCGTGGTCGTGGCCGTCGCGGCCCTGGCCTATCCGGCCTTCAAGGCCAATCCGATGTCGGGGCCGGGCATGATCCTGATCGTCACGGCGGGTCTGATCGCCCTGATCGGCCTGTTCGGTTTCCGCCGCGCCGAGACGGTCAAGCCGTCCAGCGACGTGGCCGTGGACATGCTGGACGCCATGGCGGAGCCGGCGGCCCTGGTGTGGGAGACGGGCCAGGTCCTGGCCTTCAACGGCGCCTGGGCCCAGTCCAACGGCACGACCACCGCCCTGCCCCGCGGCAAGTCGGCCCAGGCCCTGTACATGGCCTTCGCCCAGGCGCGCCGGGGCGAGCCGGGCCACGCCATCGTCCAGATCGGCGACCGCGAGGTCGAGGTGGTGATCGGCAAGGCCGGCCCCGACCGGTATCTGATGCGGGTCGCGCCCGAAGCCGTCCTGCCCCTGCCCGTGGCGACGGCTCCGGCGAACGGCGCGGCGACGGGCGAATCCCGCGCCATGGCGGCCGGCGCTCCCTTCGGCTCGGCCGTGATCGACGGCCCCGACCTGTTCGCCGGCCGGGCGCAGGAGGCCAACGCCGCCCTGGCCGTGCTGACCGGCCCCAACGCCGCGCGCGACGCCGCCTTCGGCCATCTGTTCGACCCGACGGGCGTGGCCGAGGCGCGGGTCAAGCTGGCGGCCGGGTCGTCCGGCCCCATCGAACTGGTCGCCCGCGCCTATCCCGACAAGATGCTGCACCTCTATGTGGCGCCAGAGGGCGAACAGAAGCGCATCTGGCTGTTCGACGTCTCGGCGCAGAAGTCGATGGAGCTGCAGCTGTCGCAGGCCCAGAAGATGCAGGCCGTGGGCCAGCTGGCCGGCGGCGTGGCCCACGACTTCAACAATCTGCTGACGGCCATCCAGTTGCAGCTGTCGGGCCTGCTGGAGCGGCATCCGGTCGGCGACCCCTCCTATGAGGGGCTGAACGAGATCCGCCAGACCGCCATTCGCGCCGCCGACCTGGTGCGCAAGCTGCTGGCCTTCTCGCGCAAGTCCACGGTGCGGCGCGAACGGCTGGATCTGGGCGAGCTGGTCGGGGAGTTCGCCATCCTGCTGCGGCGCCTGCTGCGCGAGGACGTTCGGCTGGAGACCGACTACGGCCGCGACCTGCCGGTGGTCCTGGCCGACAAGAGCCAGCTCGAGACCGCCGTCATGAATCTGGCCGTCAACGCCCGCGACGCCATGCGCGGCGTGGTCGAGCCGGGCGACGCGGTCGTCACCATCACCACCCGCCGTCTGACCGCCCAGCAGGCGCGCGAGATGGGCTGGCCCGACGCCCCCACCGATGAGGTCGCCCTGATCGAGGTGTCGGACACCGGCCCCGGCGTGCCGCCTGAACTGGTGGACAAGATCTTCGAACCCTTCTTCACCACCAAGGCGGTGAACGAGGGCACGGGCATGGGCCTTGCCACCGTCTACGGCATCGCCCAGCAGGCCGGCGGCCATATCTCGGTCAGCAATATCGAGGGCCCTCACGGCATGAGCATGGGCGCGGCCTTCCGCATCTTCCTGCCGGCCGCCGGCGAAGCCGAACTGGCCGAGGTTCAGCCGGTCGAGGTCAAGGTCAAGGCGCCGCGCGACCTGTCGGGCGCCGGCCGCATCCTGTTCGTCGAGGACGAGGACGCGGTCCGCGGCATCGCCGCCCGCCTGCTGCGCCAGCGCGGCTATGAGGTGATCGAGGCCGCCGACGGCGAGGAGGCCCTGATCCTGGCCGAGGAATACGCCGGTCAGATCGACATGATGATCTCCGACGTCATCATGCCCGGCTTGGACGGCCCATCCCTGCTGAAGAAGGCGCGCAAATACCTGGGCGACGCCCCGGTCATGTTCATCTCAGGCTATGCCGAAAGCGACTTCTCGGACCTGCTGCAGGACGAGGTCGGGGTCTCCTTCCTGCCCAAGCCTCTGGACATCAAGACCCTGGCGGAACGGGTGAAGCAGGAACTGCACGCGGGCTGAATCCACGTCGCGGTTCAAAACGGCCGTTCAGGCGGCCCTGCGCGCGGCGGAGGGGGATTTCACATACAGGCCCTTGCGGCCGGTGACGGGGCGGAAGGCGACGGTCTCGCCTTCCAGCCGTTCATCCATGCCCAGGAACAGGCAGCCGTCGTCGACCAGGCGGCGTTCCAGCCCGTCCAGCACGCGGGCGCGGCGCGAGGGCTCCATGTCCCCGAGCACGTAGCGGCAGAAGATGACGTCGAAACGGGCCTCGTCGGTCGGCTCGTCCAGCAGGTTGGCGCGTCCGAAACGGACGGTGTCGGCCAGTTCGGCGCGGACGCGCCAGTTGTCCTCGGCCGGCTCGAACCAGCGCAGCATGGTCTTGGCGGTCAGACCGCGCTGGATCTCGAAGCCGGTATAGAGGCCTGAACGCGCCTTCTCGATCGCACGCTGCGACAGGTCGGTGGCCGTCAGATCCAGCGGAACGCCGATGTCCAGCCCCGCCATGGCGATCGACCAGGCCTCCTGGCCCGTCGAACATCCGGCGGACCAGACCTTGACCCGGCCGTTCGGCCGGGCGCGCGACAGGGCCGGCAGAAGCTCCTTCTCCAGCACGGTGAACGGGGTGCGATCGCGACGGAACCAGGTTTCGGCGTTCAGCAGGGCCTCGATCACAGCCCAGCCCAGGGAGGCGACCGGATTGGCCCAGAGATTCGTCAGCAGGGCCTCGACATTGGCGTAGCCTTCACGACGCGCGATCGGTCCCAGCCGGTGTTCGGCCAGGTGAATGCGATCCCGCGCCAGCCGATAACCGGCGCGGGTGGCCAATAGCCCCTGAAGCTTGTCGAAGTCCTCGGGTGTCATGCCGCGATCGCGCCGACCTCCATCAGCTTGGACTGAAGAATTTCGCCGTCAAAAGGTTTCATGACATAGTCGTCGGCGCCGGCGGCCAGGGCCTCGGCGATCCGCTCAGGCCGGGTTTCGATGGTGCAGAACAACACCTTCGGAACCTCTCCTCCGGGCGAGGCGCGCAGGCGGCGCAAGAAGGTCAGCCCGTCCATCACCGGCATGTTCCAGTCGATCAGCAGCACGTCGGGCATGACGCCTGAGCAATAGGCCAGGGCCTCGGCGCCGTCCGCAGCCTCGTCGACCTCGTAGCCGAGGCCCTCTACGATCCGGCGGGCGACCTTGCGAATGATCCGGCTGTCATCGACGATGAGGCAGGTTTTGAAATCCAAGACGGGCTCCCCGGCGCCGGACCTTCAGCAGAAGTCACGCGTCGTAGCAGCATCGCCCGATTCCAGTTAACGAGTCGTTGGGAAAGCCTCACACGGGCATTCGCGCGACCAGGACGACGCGGCCGTCCTCGACCGTCACATGCAGCGAGCCGCCGGCCTCGACCACGGTCAGCCATAGCCAGTAGGGCTGGATCCACTGCCCCGCCAGCCCTTCGATCAGGCGCTCGCCGGCCAGGCCCGTGACCGCTTCCGGCTTCAGCCGGGCGCGGGCGCCCTCGGCGAATCCCTCGATGAACAGGAAGCCGTTCTCGACGCGCGACTGGATCACCGCATCGCCCCCCATCGGCAGGGCGCCGACGGTGAGATAGGCCAGATTGGTCAGGGCGCGCGCCTGGGGCTTGGAAAACTCGCCCTCGTGGATGCGCCAGTCCAGCGAGGCGCGCCCGCCCTCGGTCAGACCCGTGACCAGCGACTGGAGCTCGCGTGCGGTGAACCGTTCGCTGGTCGTCGCCGCGCCGAAGGCGACGCGGGCGAAATGGACCAGGGCGACCATCTTGCGGGCGCTCTGTTCGATCAGGGACAGGGCGTCCTCGCGCATGTCTTGGGCCGAAGGATCGCGCATGAGATCCAGGCCCGAGACGATCGCGCCCGACGGGCTGATGAAGTCGTGGCACAGTTTGGCGGCGACATAGGTGGCCAGTTCGATTCCGTCGACAGGCAGGTCCAGCGGGGCTTTGGCGGCGTCGGTCGAATTCATGGAGGCCAGCATACTCTCGTCGGCGTTCAGGTCACAGTTCATGTCGTGCGCGAAGCTGACGTGATTTGCCGGTTCATGGAACCGCCGCAATGGTCTATCGAGCCCATAATGACGACCTCCCCCACGAACACCCTGGCCCTCGACCTGGAGTCCGGCGCCCTGGCCCTGGCCATCGCCGAGATCGCCGAAGAGGCCGCGCGCCTGATCCTGCCCTACTGGCGCAGCAACACCGCCGTCGAGACCAAGTCGGACGACAGTCCCGTCACCCAGGCCGACCGCGCCGCCGAGGCCCTGATTCTCGAACGGCTGGCCGCCCTCTATCCCGGCGTCCAGACGGTGGCCGAAGAAGCGGTGGCCGCGAACGGCGCCCCGGCCTCGGCCGAGGACTGGTTCTGGCTGATCGACCCGCTGGACGGCACCAAGGGGTTCGTGCGCGGCGGCGAGGCCTTCACCGTCAACATCGCCCTGATGCACGCGGGCTATCCCGTCGCGGGCGTGGTCACGGCTCCGGCGACGGCCACGACCTGGCGCACGGACACGCCGGGCGGCGGCGCCTTCCGTCGCCAGTACGGCGAGCAGCAGGAGGGCGAGGCCCACGCCGGCGCCGAATGGCGGCCAATCAAGGTCCGCGACCGCCCGCAGGAGGGCATGGCCCTGCTGAGCCACAGCGTCACCGATGAAGAGGCCGCGCGTCTGGCCGCCCGCCACGGCTGCACCCGCTGGCAGGGCACGGATTCCTCGCTGAAATTCTGCCTGATCGCCGAGGGCCGCTTCGACGCCTATCCGCGCTCCGGCCCGACCTCGGAATGGGACACGGCGGCCGGTCAGGCCGTGCTGGAAGCCGCCGGCGGCCGCGTCCTGGCCGACGACGGCCAGCGCCTGGCCTACGGCAAGCCCAAATTCCTCAACGGCCCCTTCGTCGCCATGGGCGGCTGAGGCCGTTCCCGCCACGCTTCATCGTGTGGCGGGGACCTCACCGGCGGCCGCTACAGCGCGCGCCGTCGATGCAAGCGCCCGTTCAAGATCCTCCTTCGTCATCGACGTACAATAGGCTGGCGCTCCACGCTCGAAGCGCCAGCCTTCCGAAAGCGCGCCGGCATCCACGGCGTCGAAACCGAATTCGTCGTAGAGTCTGATAGCGATAGCCTTGGCTTCGGCGTCGTCGCTTGCGACCGGCAAGGCGCGTCGATCAGGCGCTCCTGCGGGTCTCCCGTCCCTTTCCAGTTCGTTCATTGGTATGGCGTTGAACGCCTTGACGATGCGCGATTGTGGAAGGTGTCGTGCCAGCAACTCGCTCGTCGTCGTTTTCTCGTCATCCAGTTCCTGAATCCGGCCGTCGCGTTCGACATAATAATTGTTCGTATCGATGACGACCTTGCCCACAAGCGGCGCAACAGGGGTCGTGCGATAGGCCGTCAGTGGAATGGCGACGATGACAACCTCGCCGAATGCGACGGCGTCATCGACCGTGCCGACTTCGCAACCGACGCCGTACCGCAGGCTGAATAGGGTTTCGGGGCCGCGCGAGTTGCTGAGCATGACCTGATGGCCGGCCTGAACCGCCAGCTTCCCGACGACCCGCCCGACGAAGCCCGCGCCGATGATGCCGATTTTCATGACTGTCTCTCCTGAGTGAGCCAGCAGATTTAATTGCCATTCATATCGCCATAAATATCCATTAGTAGACGACATTGACAACCAAATGAGATCAATCAATGGACCGGCTCACCAGTATGGCGGTCTTCGTCAAGTCTGCCGATCTCGGCTCTTTCGCCGCCGCCGCCGAGGCGATGGGAATGTCTCCACAGATGGTCGCCAAACACGTGGTGTTTTTGGAGGATCGTCTCGGAGCCGCCCTTCTCCACCGGACGACCCGGAGGCAGAGCCTGACGGACGTGGGGCGGGCCTATTATGATCGCTGCAAGCTTGTGCTGGCGGAGGCTGAAGCCGCCGACACGATTGCGCAGGACATGCGCTCCCAGCCCAAGGGCGTCCTAAGGGTCAACGCCCCGATGACGTTCGGCTCCTTCACTCTCGCCCCCTTCATCACGCGCTATCTTGCGCGATACCCCGATATGCAGATCGACCTCACGCTCAACGACCGATTTGTCGATCCTCTCGAAGAGGGTTTCGATGTGATGGTTCGGATCGGCGCCGTGGGGGACAGCAGCCTCATCGCCCATCCGTTGGCGCCTTACCGGTTGATCGCCTGCGCCTCGCCGACCTACCTCGCCCGTCGTGGCGCGCCCGAGACGCCTGCTGATTTGGAACGGCATGATTGCCTTGCCTACGCCTACTGGTCTCCTTCAATCCCTTGCCGTTGGCTGTTCACTCGCAATGGCCGAGACGAAGAAATCAAGGCGAGCGGACGGATGCGAAGCAACGACTGGAAGGCGTTGCTGCACGCCGCGATCGAGGGTTACGGCGTGACGCTCGGACCGGAGAGCGTGATGAAGGCGGAAATCGACTCTGGCCGGCTTGTCCGTGTCCTACCCGAGTACGAGGGGCCGGTGCGGCCCATGCATGTTCTCTATCCGGCCGGACGGCGCCCTACAGTCAATGTTCGCAGTTTCGTCGAGGCTTTGACGGAAGAATTCCGCCCTTGATGACGGCGCCTAAAGCCCCGCCTTCCACAGCAGCATCCCGGCCCGGTCGGCCAGGGCCGGCACGCCCAGTTCGCGCGCGGTCAGGACGGCTTCGTTCAGGATCAGGTGCAGGTGGGCGGGCGCAGGGCCGCCCAGGCGATGACGGGCCAGGGCCAGTTCGGCCAGACCGATCTGGTCGGCGGCCCAGTCCAGCGGCGCAGCGGCGGCGAGCCGGTCGCGCAGGCGGGCCTCCATCAGCTCCAGCCCTGCCAGGTCGCGCACAGCCTCGGCCAGGGCGATCTCGCGCGATACGCGGCGTTCGCGCACCAGGGCGCCGATGATCAGGCCGCGGCCCTGGGTCAGGGCCTCGGCCTGGTTCAACAGCATCAGGGGCGTGGCGTCGTCGCCGGCGCGCAGCACCTGAATGACGGCCCAGTCCAGCGGGCTGTGGTCGGGCGTGAACTGATCGGCGGCGGCGTCGAACATCATCCGTCCCTGGGCCAGGGCCTCGGCATGATCGGCGACGGAGGCCAGGGCCGAAAGACCCGCGCCGCACAGGGCCAGGGCGCGAGCGCGCGTCAGGGGGCGATAGTCGGGCGAGGAGTTCTCGACCAGGGCGCCGAGATCGCGTCCGGCCTGGTCCAGCAGGCGGGCGTCCCGCTTGATCACCCCGGTCTCCAGCGCCAGTCCCGCCCGATCCAGCCGCAGTTCGACGTCGTTCGCCCCCGCCTCGTGCAGGGCCAGGTCCATCAGGGCGGCGGCGTCCATCAGGGCGGCGGGGTCGCCGGACAGACGGGCCTTGCGTGTCTTGAGCCGGGCATGGATCGAGGACAGCTCGCCTGCGGCATGGGACCGACGCGGCCGCCCGGCGGCGTCGAGCGCGGTCAGGGCGCGATCCAGGTGAATCGGATCGCCGCACAGATCGAAGCGCAGCATCAGGGCCTGGGCCTTGTCGATCGCGGCCCGCGCCGCCCGATCCTCGCCCACGGCGGCGCGCACCAGGCTGTCGGCGCAACGGTCGGCGCGGTCCAGGCTGTCGACGGCGCCGCTGCGGCGGGCGTGTTCGCGCCACAGGGCGGCGGCGCGACTCTCGGTCTCGAACGGGCGGGCGCAGGAGACACGACCGGCGTCGGTGGTTTCGCGCCGCGCCTCAGCCGCCAGCAGATCGACGCCGATCAGCTCGACCCAGCCCAGATCCTCGCTCTCGCGGGCCTGGGCGAACAGCTTGCGAAGGTCTCGGCCGAACTCGAACATGCGATGGACGCCTCTAAATCCCGCTTCGGGACGACCAATGCGTCCCCCTGGGGTTCCAATGCAAACGCGACGCCGCCAAGGGGGTTCAGCCTGGCCTTAAGGATGATTTCGTCAATTCAGATCGGGGGTTTTCTGACGACAGCGCTGCAGGGCGGCGCGGGCCTCGGAGGCGTCGGCGTTCAGCCGACGCACGGCCTCGATCCGGGCGCGGGGCTGGTCGGCCTCGGCCGCGCGCGAGGGCTTGCCGGCGGCGGTCGCGGCCTGCATGGCCGCCAGCGACCAGAACAGGGCGGCGTCGTACAGGCGTCTGCCCTCCGCGCTTTCGCCGCCTTCCAGTTCGGACGCGGCCTGGGTCAGGCCGGCGCAGCGCACCGCCTCCTCGTAGGAGACGAGGCCGACGTTCGGCGCGTGCTGAAGCAGCAGACTGGCGATGGTCAGCAGGACCAACATGGGAAGGCTCCATAGACGTCCCCCCGGACATCGCCGACATCAGATCACGTTCCGACGACGGGGAGAAGATCGAACCCGGGCGGGAATTGGACAGGATTGCGAATAACTGCCGCGCTGAGCTCAAACCCTGTATGCTGCTATGCAGCAAACGGCCGGAACCCGGTTTTCGGTCTCGGCAAGACCCGCAATGGATCGTCATGCTCTACGCCTTTCATGAACTCGCCTATCAGTCGGCCCTGCCGTTTAGGGTCGGGGCCCAGATGGCCCGGCGCTTCTGGACCTCGCCGTTCAATCCGGCGGCGGACACGGCGGTCGGACGCACCGCCTACGCCTCGGCCGAACTGTTCGAGAGCGTCACCCGGCGCTACGGCAAACCGGACTGGAAGCTGGAAGCCATCGAGATCGCCGGCAAGCCGGTGCGCACCGTCGAACAGGTGATCTGGCAGAGCCCCTGGTGCCGCCTGGTCCGGTTCGCCCGCAATATCGGCGACCTGAAACGGGCCGGAAAGCCGGCCTCCGGCCCCGCCGTCCTGGTCGTCGCGCCCCTGTCGGGCCACTACGCCACCCTGCTGCGCGGCACGGTCGAGGCCTTTCTTCAGGACCACGACGTCTATGTGACCGACTGGATCAACGCCCGCCAGGTGCCGTTGCTGGAAGGCCGGTTCGATTTCTTCGACTATATCGACCACGTCCGGCGGATGCTGGCCGAGATCGGCGGCCGGGCCCATGTGGTCGGGGTCTGCCAGCCGGGGCCGCCCGTGCTGGCCGCCTGCGCCATGATGGCCGAGGACGGCGACGAGAACCGCCCCCTCTCCATGACCTTCATGGGCTCGCCCATCGACGCCCGGCTGTCGCCGACCGTGACCAACCAGTTGGCGGAGGAAAAGCCCTTCACCTGGTTCCGGTCGAACATGATCCACACCGTGCCCCTGCCCTATGCGGGGTTCGGGCGGCGGGTCTATCCGGGCTTCGTCCAGCTCTACAGCTTCATGTCGATGAACGAAGAGCGCCATCGCGACGCCCACTGGGACTATTTCAACAGCCTGATCGACGGCGACGGCGACGGGGTCGAGAAGCACGAGGAATTCTACGACGAATATCTGTCGGTGCTGGACCTGACCGAGGAATTCTACCTCCAGACCATCGACATCGTCTTCCAGCAGCATCTGCTGGCGCGCGGCCTGCTGGAGCATCGCGGACGCAAGGTCGATCTGACGAAGATCACCGACATCGGCCTGATGACGGTCGAGGGTGAGAAGGACGACATCTCCGGCGTCGGCCAGACCCAGGCGGCCCACGGCCTGTGCCCCAACATCCCCGAGGACCGACGGGTGCTGTACGTCCAGCCCAACGTGGGCCATTACGGCGTCTTCAACGGTCGTCGCTTCCGTGACGAGATCTATCCCCGCGTCCGCGATTTCATCGCCCAGAACGAGGCCCTCGGTGGCGTATCGCAACGGTCAGCGTCTGCCGCTTGACGACGGGGGCTTGGGCTCCGGTTCCGGCCCCACACTGAGACTGTCGGTCAATCCCCGCGCCCGGCGTCTGTCGGTGCGGATCGATGCTCGCGCGGGCGAGGCGGTGGTGATCGCCCCGACCGAGCGCGGCCTGGCCCAGGCCGTGGCCTTCGCCCGTTCGAAAAGCGTCTGGATCTCCGAACGCCTGGCGGTGCGGCCCAAGGGCCGACCGCTGGAGCCCGGCCAGGTCATCTCATTGCGCGGCCGCCCGGTCCGCCTGGAGGCGACGCCCGGCGCCGGCGCAGCCCGCCTGGTCGAGGACGGAACCGTCATCCGCTCGGGCGGCGAGGGCGAGGCCTACGCCCGCCGGGTCGAGAACCTGCTGAAGCGCGAGGCGCGCAGCACGCTGTTGGACCGCACCGACCATCACCTGCGCGCCCTGGGCCAGGCGCCGGTCACGGTCTCCATCGCCGACACCCGATCCCGCTGGGGCTCGTGCAGCCCGCACAACCGCACCATCCGCTATTCCTGGCGCGTCATCATGGCCCCGCCGCCGGTCATCGACTATCTGGCCGCCCACGAGGTCGCCCACCTGGTCCACGCCGACCACAGCCCGGCCTACTGGTCGGTCGTCGAACGCCTGGTCGGCGACCACAAGCCCTGGCGCAAATGGCTGAAGGACTACGGCGCCGCGCTTCATGCGGTAGGGCGATAAAGATCGATTCCTCCCCCTTGGGGGAGGTGGATCGGCGCGTAGCGCCGAGACGGAGGGGGCAAGAGAGCGTCGCTAAGGCGGCGCCTTCACAAACAGCGAGCCTGTGTCGCCCCCTCGACCCCCGCGCGAAGAGCACGGCGGTCCCCCTCCCCCAACGGGGGAGGAATGATGCGGACACGTTCATCCTTCAGCCCTCAGATCCGCCGCGCGGGCGTGGGCTTCGAGGCCCTCCATCCGGGCCAGGCGGGCGGCGATGGGGGCCAGGGCGCGGGCGCCGGCCTCGGTGACCAGCTGGACCGACATGGTGGTCATGAAGCTGGCGGTGGTGACGCCGCCCAGGGTGCGGGCGCCGCCGTCGGTCGGCAGGACGTGGCTGGGGCCGGCGGCGTAGTCGCCCAGGGTCTCGGCGGCGAACCGGCCGACGAAGACGGCGCCGGCGGCCTTGATCGAGTCCACCAGGGGGTCGGGATCGTCGATCTGGATCGCCAGGTGTTCGGGGCCATAGAGGTTGGCCACCTCTGCGGCGGCGTCGAGGTCGCGGACCAGGATGGCGCGGGCCTCGTTCAGCGAGGCGCGGGCGATGGCTTCGCGCGGCAGGGTGGCGACCTGGGTCTCAACCTCCGACAGGATGTAGTCGATGGTGGCGCGGCTGGTGGAGACCAGGATGACCTGGGCGTCGGCGTCGTGTTCGGCCTGGCTCAGCAGGTCGGCGGCGGCGATCTCGGGCGCGGCGTCGCGGTCGACGATGACCATCAGTTCGGACGGGCCGGCGGGCATGTCGACGGCGGGGCCGCCCGGAAGAGCGGACGCCTGTTTCTTGGCCTCGGCCACATAGGCGTTGCCGGGGCCGAACAGCTTGTCGCAGGCGGGGATGATCCCGTCCTCCAGCGCGACGCCGAAGGTCAGGGCGGCGATGGCCTGGGCCCCGCCCATCAGCCAGATCGCGTCCAGTTCCGCCTCGGCGGCGGCCAGGATCATGGCGGGGTGGACGCCGCCGGACTTGTCAGGCGGGGTCACGGCGACGCGCTGGCCCACGCCCGCGACGCCGGCCGGGATGGCCAGCATCAGCAGGGACGAGAACAGGGGGGCGGTGCCGCCGGGGATGTAGAGACCGGCCGAGGCGATGGGACGCCAGGCCAGTTTCGAGCGCACGCCGGGGGTGGTCTCGATGAAGGGGGTGTCCTCCGGCTTGGTCGCCTGGTGGAAGACGCGCACATTCTCGGCCGCCATGCGCAGGGCGCGCACGTCGCCGGGGGGCAGGGCGTTGCGGGCCTCGGCCACGGCCTCGGGCGTGATGGCGATACGGCGGGGCGGGGCCTTGTCCAGTTTCAGGCACCAGTCGGTGACGGCCGCGCCGCCACGTGCGCGCACGTCGTCCAGGATAGTGCGGACCACGTCCGTAACGTCGCCGGCGGTGCGCTGGGCCGGGCGGGCCAGGGCCGCCCGTTTCCCGGCAGCGTCGAGGGAAGACCAGTCGATCAGCTTCATCACATCATCTTCTCGATGGGCAGGACCAGGATGGCCGAGGCGCCGGCGGCCTTCAGCTTCTCCAGCGTCTCCCAGAAGACGGCCTCCTGGCAGACGGCGTGGACGGCGACCGCGTCGTCGCGACCCGACAGGGGCATGACGGTGGGCGAACCGGCGCCGGGCAGGATGGCGGTGATCTCATCCAGCGCCGAACGCGGGGCGTTCAGCATGACGTATTTCGCGCCTTGCGAGGACACCACGCCGGACATCCGCTCGATGACGCTGTCCAGCAGGTGCTGCAGGCCGGGCTCGGGGGCGACGGGCGACTGGATCAGTACGGCCTGGCTTTCCAGCACCGTCTCCTTGGCGCCCAGGCCGTTGGCCTCCAGCGTCGCGCCGGTCGAGACCAGGTCGCAGATGGCGGCGGCCAGCTTCAGTCGGGGGGCGACTTCGACGGCGCCGCGCATGACGACGATGTCCGCCTTTACGCCCCGCTCGTCCAGGAAGCGGCGCAGGATCTTGGGATAGGAGGTGGCGATGCGCAGCCCGTCCAGAGAGGCCGGGCCGTCATAGGCCAGGGTCGGCGGGGTGGCGATCTTCAGGGTGCAGCGGCCGAAGCCCAGGGGCATGACCACGGAGGCGTTGGGTCCGCCGTTGCGGCCTTCCTCCAGCACGTTCTCGCCGACGATCCCCAGGTCGCAGACGCCGTCGGCCACGAAGGTGGGGATGTCGTCGTCGCGGACGCGCAGCAGGTCGATCGGATAATTCTCGACCCGATAGAGCAGGTCGTTGTGGCCCTTGACCCATTTCAGACCCGCGTCGCGGATCAGGTCGAGGCTGCGGTCGGCCAGACGGCCGGATTTCTGGACGGCGATGCGAAGCCGGCCCTGGGCGGTGCTCATGTTCGGATACTCAGTTCGTGTTCTTCAGGCGGTCCAGGGCGAGGCGGTAGCCCTGGTGCGGCATGTCTTTGAGATAGCGGGCGACGCGGACGACGGTGGTGGGGCTGGCGTGGGCCTCGGCCGCGATCTCGCGATAGGATTTGCCGCCGGCGTCGAGCAGGCGCGCCACCTGCCAGCGCTCGGCGAAGGCGCGCAGTTCCGCCGGGGTGCACAGATCGGCCAGAAAGGCGTCCATCTCGGCGCGCGTCTGCATCGACAGCAGGGCGTCATGGAGGGCGTCGTGGGCGGGCGGGGTCGTTATGACCGTCCCACTATGCTGTAACTGTGGAACGGTCAAGGGGTGTGAATCGCGAGTCGTGACTCGTGATTGGGCGCGCGCGGGCTCCAGTCACGATTCACGATTCACCATTCACGACTTACGCCCGCCCGCGCGCCGCTCTATCTGTCCGCCCATGACCAAGATCCTGATCATCGGCGCCGGCCACGCCGGCGGCTCCGTCGCGGCCTTTCTGCGGCAATACGGCCATGACGGCCCCATCGTGCTGATCGGTGAGGAGGATGCGCCGCCGTATCAGCGGCCGCCCCTGTCCAAGGCCTGGCTGAAGGGCGAGGCGGATCTGGAGACGCTGCTGCTGCGGCCGCTGAGCTTCTATGAGGAGCAGGGGATCGAGTTCCGGCCGTCGACGGTCGCCGTGTCGGTGGATCCGGAGGCGAAGACGGTCGCCTTCCATGACGGATCGAGCGAGACCTATGACGTCCTGGTGCTGGCGACGGGATCGACGGCGCGGAAACTGCCGGTTCCGGGCGGGGATCATCCCGATCTGCTGGAGTTGCGGACGCTGAAGGACGCGGAACGGCTGAAGGCCGTGCTGGGACCGGGCAAGCGGCTGGCGGTGGTCGGCGGCGGCTATGTGGGGCTGGAGGCGGCGGCTTCGGCCCGGGCCCTAGGCGCCGAGGCGGTGGTGATCGAACGGGCGCCGCGCGTGCTGGCCCGGGTGGCGTCGGAGACCCTGTCGGCCTTCTTCACCGCCCAGCATCGGGCGCATGGGGTCGAGATCCTGACCGGGGCCGAGGTGGTCGCAGTCGCCCATGATGGCGTGACCCTGGCGGACGGATCGGTGGTGCAAGCGGATGCTGTGCTGGTCGGCGTGGGCGCCCTGGCCTGCGAAAGCCTGGCGCGGTCGGCGGGCCTGCGCTGCGACGACGGGGTGGTGGTGGACGATCAGGCGCGGACCAGCGACCCGGCCATCTTCGCCGTCGGCGACATGACGCGGCGGCCGATCCCGGTTCACGGCGGGGTCTCGCACCGGCTGGAGAGCGTGCCCAATGCGCTGGAACAGGCGAAGCAGGCGGCGGCGGCCATCGTCGGGCGGCCGGGACCGGCGCCTGAGGTTCCGTGGTTCTGGTCCGATCAGTACGACTTCAAGCTTCAGATCGCCGGCCTGCCGTTCGACGCGGACAGTCAGGTGGTGCGGGGCGACCCGACGGCGGGGGGCTTTGCCGTGTTTCACCTGAGCGGCGACCGGGTGGTCTGCGTCGAGGCGGTCAATGCGCCGCCGGAGTTCATGGCGGGCAAGCAGTTGATCGGCAAGGCGACGCCGGTGGGTGTGGGGAAGCTGGCGGATCAGGGGGGGGCGGTGAAGGGCGGGGGGGGGGGCTCTTTTACACATCTCCCAGCCCC